>JBAXNJ010000149.1:0-4727 GCA_037133815.1 Betaproteobacteria bacterium | reverse complement strand
TTTGATAACGCGCGTCCTCCGCCACAGCCAGCAAGGTATCGATAGGCAAAACAGGCACCCCAGCACCAAATGCCAACCCTTGCGCCACAGAACACGCTGTGCGCAAACCAGTAAATGAGCCAGGGCCCTTGCCAAACACCACCGCCGTGAGATCTGTAAAACGTATTTGCGCTTCTTCCATCAATCGCACAATCTCTGGCAAAACCAGTTGCGATGACTTGGCACCACCTTGCGACGTATGCCCCCACACCTCAGACGTATCGCCTTGGGTCGAGGTGATAGCCAGGGAGAGCATGTCGGTGCTGGTCTCGATCGCCAGCCATTTGTAGGTGTGCATAAGCCTAGATTATTACGGCTGTGATAATTTGGTTATGCGTATGCGCTTGATCACTGTTGTTTTCGTTTGGCTGCTGAGTAGTTGGCTGAATGTGTTTGCACAAAATGTGGCACTGCCTGCTCCTGTGATAGCCGCTTTGCAACGCGCCAAAGTGCCTGTAGATGCTTTGCATGTCGTCGTCATGGAGGCCAACGGCTCGCAAAAAACTTTGGCCCTTTTGAGCCATCAGTCAACAACTTCCATCAACCCCGCGTCATTGAGCAAACTCGCGACCACTGTGGCTGCTTTGGATTTATTAGGCCCCACTTTTGTGTGGCGAACGCCTGTGTATATCGATGGCTCAGTGCGCGATGGTGTGCTGCAAGGCAATGTTTATGTACGCGGCAGTGGCGACCCGCGCTTGGTGGTGGAGCGTCTATGGCTTTTGATGCGGCGCTTGCAAGGCTTAGGCATACAAAAAATTCAAGGCGATATCGTGCTCGATAGAAACGCATTTGATTTGCCTGAACGTAACCCCGCAAGTTTTGACGGTGAACCCTTGCGCCCCTATAACGCGGCGCCAGATGCTTTGCTGGTGAACTTCAAATCGCTGGTATTTCAATTCGTGCCGGATCGTGCCGCCAATGTGGCACGCATTCATGTGGAACCGCCTTTGGCTGGCGTGCAGTTTCCAACAACCGTCCCACTCTCCAATACAGATTGCAGTGACTACCGCAGCAGTTTGCGCGCAGATTGGGCAGACCCTTATCGCGTTCGCTTTGCAGGAAACTTTCCCGCAGTGTGTGGCGAAAAAGTTTGGCCTGTGGCCTATGCAGCACCTCAACAATTTGCCGCACGTGCAATAGCCGGAATGTGGCAACAAGTGGGTGGTCAATTGGTGGGCCAAGTGCGTGAGGGTGTTGTTCCTGCTAATTTACAAGTAGCCTTTGTGCTGGAATCGCCTGCCTTGTCTGAAGTGATACGTGACATCAATAAATTCAGCAACAACGTGATGGCGCAGCAGTTGTTTTTGACACTGAGTCAGCAAGCGCGCGGCACAGGCAGTTGGGAAGCGTCTCGCGAAGCTATGCAAGCTTGGTGGCGTGATCGCATTGGCGGAGAAGTTCCTGTATTTGATAACGGCTCAGGGTTGAGCCGTGAGGAACGTATAAGCGCCTTAGGCCTCGCGCGTTTGTTGCAATTTGCGTGGGGCTCGCCCTATATGTCGGAGTTGATGAGCTCTTTGCCGGTAAGTGGCTTAGATGGGACATTGAAGCGTAGCAAAGCGCAATCTATTGCACATCTCAAGACTGGAAGTTTGCGCGATGTGAGCGGAATTGCTGGCTACGTAGATTCCGCCAACGGTAAACGGCTTATCTTGGTAGCGGTTTTAAACCATGCGAATGCCCATGCTGCACGAGGAGTGCTGGATCTATTGGTGGATTGGACGGCTTTGCAAAAGCCCTAATGCGCCAAATTAGAAATATCCGAAAAACTTAACGCCAGCCTGCGCGGTAGAAGTTGATGCTGTAGATGTAGTCGGCAAGGAGGCGGTTGGCGAAGGGGGTCAAATTCAAAGTATCCGCAAAAACGTATGAAGCGTAGTTTGCATTAACAGCTCCAGTTGCACACCCAGAAGTACCACCAGCATTACAAGCAGCAGTGTTAGGGTTAGTTACTCCGTAATTCAAATAGGTATCAGCACCTCCTGTAGTTGTCGTTCCAGTAAACAGATTGGAATAAGACATTAAGTCAGCTAGCAAAATAGGTTGATGACTTGTGGTTGCAGGATACGCTGCATTTAGTTTTGTGCTCAATTGACATGAAAAAGATAAGCATTGAGTACCAGTGTCATAACTAAGCGCCCGTATTGTGTCGCTAGTTGCGTTTACGCCGCTTAAACCCCATGGGGTTCTTGCCATATTGATTGGCAAAACTACAAGAACATACTTTGCACCCGCATTAGTTAGCCTTTGTATTTGGCCAAATACAAAGGCTAACTAATGCGGGTGCAAAGTATGTTCTTGTAGTTTTGCCAATCAATATGGCAAGAACCCCATGGGGTTTAAGCGGCGTAAACGCAACTAGCGACACAATACGGGCGCTTAGTTATGACACTGGTACTCAATGCTTATCTTTTTCATGTCAATTGAGCACAAAACTAAATGCAGCGTATCCTGCAACCACAAGTCATCAACCTATTTTGCTAGCTGACTTAATGTCTTATTCCAATCTGTTTACTGGAACGACAACTACAGGAGGTGCTGATACCTATTTGAATTACGGAGTAACTAACCCTAACACTGCTGCTTGTAATGCTGGTGGTACTTCTGGGTGTGCAACTGGAGCTGTTAATGCAAACTACGCTTCATACGTTTTTGCGGATACTTTGAATTTGACCCCCTTCGCCAACCGCCTCCTTGCCGACTACATCTACAGCATCAACTTCTACCGCGCAGGCTGGCGTTAAGTTTTTCGGATATTTCTAATTTGGCGCATTAGGGCTTTTGCAAAGCCGTCCAATCCACCAATAGATCCAGCACTCCTCGTGCAGCATGGGCATTCGCATGGTTTAAAACCGCTACCAAGATAAGCCGTTTACCGTTGGCGGAATCTACGTAGCCAGCAATTCCGCTCACATCGCGCAAACTTCCAGTCTTGAGATGTGCAATAGATTGCGCTTTGCTACGCTTCAATGTCCCATCTAAGCCACTTACCGGCAAAGAGCTCATCAACTCCGACATATAGGGCGAGCCCCACGCAAATTGCAACAAACGCGCGAGGCCTAAGGCGCTTATACGTTCCTCACGGCTCAACCCTGAGCCGTTATCAAATACAGGAACTTCTCCGCCAATGCGATCACGCCACCAAGCTTGCATAGCTTCGCGAGACGCTTCCCAACTGCCTGTGCCGCGCGCTTGCTGACTCAGTGTCAAAAACAACTGCTGCGCCATCACGTTGTTGCTGAATTTATTGATGTCACGTATCACTTCAGACAAGGCAGGCGATTCCAGCACAAAGGCTACTTGTAAATTAGCAGGAACAACACCCTCACGCACTTGGCCCACCAATTGACCACCCACTTGTTGCCACATTCCGGCTATTGCACGTGCGGCAAATTGTTGAGGTGCTGCATAGGCCACAGGCCAAACTTTTTCGCCACACACTGCGGGAAAGTTTCCTGCAAAGCGAACGCGATAAGGGTCTGCCCAATCTGCGCGCAAACTGCTGCGGTAGTCACTGCAATCTGTATTGGAGAGTGGGACGGTTGTTGGAAACTGCACGCCAGCCAAAGGCGGTTCCACATGAATGCGTGCCACATTGGCGGCACGATCCGGCACGAATTGAAATACCAGCGATTTGAAGTTCACCAGCAAAGCATCTGGCGCCGCGTTATAGGGGCGCAAGGGTTCACCGTCAAAACTTGCGGGGTTACGTTCAGGCAAATCAAATGCGTTTCTATCGAGCACGATATCGCCTTGAATTTTTTGTATGCCTAAGCCTTGCAAGCGCCGCATCAAAAGCCATAGACGCTCCACCACCAAGCGCGGGTCGCCACTGCCGCGTACATAAACATTGCCTTGCAGCACACCATCGCGCACTGAGCCATCGATATACACAGGCGTTCGCCACACAAAAGTGGGGCCTAATAAATCCAAAGCAGCCACAGTGGTCGCGAGTTTGCTCAATGACGCGGGGTTGATGGAAGTTGTTGACTGATGGCTCAAAAGGGCCAAAGTTTTTTGCGAGCCGTTGGCCTCCATGACGACGACATGCAAAGCATCTACAGGCACTTTGGCGCGTTGCAAAGCGGCTATCACAGGAGCAGGCAGTGCCACATTTTGTGCAAACACATTCAGCCAACTACTCAGCAGCCAAACGAAAACAACAGTGATCAAGCGCATACGCATAACCAAATTATCACAGCCGTAATAATCTAGGCTTATGCACACCTACAAATGGCTGGCGATCGAGACCAGCACCGACATGCTCTCCCTGGCTATCACCTCGACCCAAGGCGATACGTCTGAGGTGTGGGGGCATACGTCGCAAGGTGGTGCCAAGTCATCGCAACTGGTTTTGCCAGAGATTGTGCGATTGATGGAAGAAGCGCAAATACGTTTTACAGATCTCACGGCGGTGGTGTTTGGCAAGGGCCCTGGCTCATTTACTGGTTTGCGCACAGCGTGTTCTGTGGCGCAAGGGTTGGCATTTGGTGCTGGGGTGCCTGTTTTGCCTATCGATACCTTGCTGGCTGTGGCGGAGGACGCGCGTTATCAAAACGTACAACAAAAACAGCAAAAAACACAACAACCAGAACAACTTCCCGAAGAAGCAAAAAGATTTTTTGTGGCCATGGATGCGCGTATGGATCAGGTCTACACCGCAGCCTACGAGTGGCGATCAGGGT
>JBAXNJ010000148.1:0-4730 GCA_037133815.1 Betaproteobacteria bacterium | reverse complement strand
GGCGGCTTGTGTGAGCGTTATAGGCAGGCGTTTCAACAACAAGGTATATCTGTTGTGCGTGTTGGAGAAAACGCCACCATCAAAGGGCAATGGTTGCTAGCAAGAGAAGCAGGATTAGTGAAGTAGTCAGGTGGTTTTGCAAATTAACACAGTGGCTTTGCAAACTACGCTATTTATTTAAGAATTTCGTCATCGCAGCCTCAGTGACCGGAACCAATTCAACACCGTCTTTTGAATTGAACTTGCTATCTTGAATCTCTCGAAGATAAAGCCTTATGAACTCCGTGACACAAGGCATCAAATCTTGATCTTTATAGCGGGTAATTTGGATGATGCGATGAAAGTCCCCAAAACCAAGCGCCCTGTGCGTCGTCTCTGGATTGCCCCAGGATTGGCAGCTCAGACTGGGTAAGAAAGAAATACCAAGTCCTGCAGCTACCATGCCAATCAAAGTTGATTGCTGATCTACCTCAATCATCGGCAAAGCACTTTTTATTTTTAACAACAACGGTTCCACCATTTCACGGATCGCTCCTTGTCGCAACACGATTAACTGACGGTCCTGAACATCCTTGAGCTCAATTTTTTTCTTTGCAGCCAATGGATCAGATTTAAGCCCAATCCAGCGCAGCGGATCTTTCAGAATAGGAAGATATTTCAGGTCAGTGTCTTTGCTTGTTTTTGAGATGAAGGCAAAGTCACCCTCGGCTGCATCGAGCATATGACGCAATTGAAGATCCGTGTTGTCATGAACTTCAATCGCGACATCAGGATAAATGGCACGGTATTTCTTGACGATTTCAGGCAATTGGAAATGCGCAATAGAGGGAATAGCCAAGATAGAAATCTTGCCTTGCGCAGAGTTAGACCACAACGCAATATTTTTCATTAACCTTTTGTTGGTTTCTAAAACACGCTGTGCGTCTTTGTAAAAGACTTCTCCTGCGGGCGTTAGTTTGAGTGAGCGGGTGGTTCTGGTAATGAGTTTGACGCCGGCAATACCTTCGATATTAGCAATGGCTTGGCTCAGTGCCGGTTGCCCCATATGCAGTTGAATGGCCGCTTTGGCCATAGATCCGTTATCGATGGCCGATATAAAGGCGTCAAGATGCCTAGGATTAAAGTAATTCACTTTTACCAATTAATCAGATTGCTTAAATTGATTTGAAGCATATATTAAATCCCTCTAGCATGCAAGTTCAATCTAGCAAATAAAGCCAACTTGAATGAAAACAGTCTTCGTATTATTCGACTCGCTCAATCGCAAAGCTTTGAGTTGCTATGGTGGCAAAGACATTGATACCCCTAACTTCCAACGCTTGGCTAATCGCTCAGTGGTGTTTGACAACCATTACGTGGGTAGCTTGCCTTGTATGCCAGCGAGACGAGATTTGCACACGGGACGCCTTAATTTTTTACACCGAGGGTGGGGGCCGCTAGAACCGTTTGACCATTCATTTGCAGCCTTGCTACATAAAGAAAAAAAAGTCTACAGCCATTTGATTTCAGACCATTTTCATTATTGGGGGGATGGCGGCGCGACATATCACAACCGCTATGACACTTACGACTTCATTCGTGGCCAAGAAGGTGATCCTTGGAAGGCGATGGTGGATCCGCCGTGGAAACGATTCAAAGAGATGTATCACCCTGTTCAATACTCAGAGCAACGCCGCAACAAACTGTCACGCAACATCATTAACCGTGAGCACATCAAGCAATATGAAGACTTTCCATCGGTACGGTGCTTTGATGCTGGATTGGAATTTTTAAATACCAACCAAAAAGCGGAAAACTGGTTGTTGCATTTAGAAACTTTTGATCCGCATGAGCCTTTTCACGCGCCTGAAGAGTTTCGTAAAAAATTCACAACAAACTACAAGGGCCCGACACTGGATTGGCCGCCTTATGCGAGAGTGACTGAAACCTTTGATGAATGTGAAGAGTTACGAGCGAACTATGCGGCCATCATTGCTTTGTGTGACCATGAGCTGGGCAGATTACTAGACCACTTTGATGCGCATGATTTATGGAAAGACACGGCGTTGGTAGTCACCACCGACCATGGATTTTTGTTAGGCGAGCACGATTGGTGGGCTAAAAATATCATGCCTTGCTACAACGAAGTTGCGCATATTCCTTTATTTATTCACCATCCAGATTTCGCAAGCCAAGCCGGAACCCGACGTGAATTGTTGACGCAAACTATGGACATCATGCCGACTTTGATGGACATATTTGGTGCTACACCACCAGCTGAGGTAACTGCTAGTTCCCTTCTACCTGCCTTAGGAGATAGAACGCTTAACAATCGTGATGCATGTATCTACGGTGTCTTTGGCAGTGCAGTCAACGTGACCGATGGGCAATACACGTGTTTTATTTATCCTCCAGATGTTCATGGGGGAGACCTCAACCAATACACCCTGATGCCCCTGCATATGAAAGAATTTTTCAGCATTGAAGAGTTGCAAGAGGCTAAGTTAATTGAATCTATGCCATTCTCTAGAAGCGCCCCAGTTCTGCAAATTCCTGCAACACCAAAATCACCTTTTTATAGCCACCAAGGACCTGGCACATTAAAGGATACGGAATCTGCACTATTTGATTTACATGCAGATCCTCTGCAAAACCATCCGTTGCATGACGTGGCCGTGCAGCAGCGAATGCACCGTATGGCTATTGAGCAAATGAAAATTCAGCACGCACCGGTTGAGTATTTCAGGCGACTAGATTTGTCTAGTTAAAAACAACTATTTTTATTGAGGCATTTATGAAAAAACTTTTCCTTTTATTTTTCGCAATCTTTCAATTTGCCTTGGTCTGGGCGCAATCAGACTTCCCCAACAAACCCGTGACGATTGTGGTGGCCACTCCAGCCGGAGGTGCTACGGACAAAACGGTGAGGTTGCTGGTGAGACAACTGCAAACCAAATGGAAAAATGGGGTGGTTGTTGAAAACCGTGTTGGTGCGTCTGGCAATATTGCGTCAGCGTATGTGGCCAAGGCCAACCCAGATGGCTATACCTTATTGGTGTCTGCTGGTCCGTTCTCTATCAACCCTAGCCTTTTTAAAACTTTACCGTTTGACACGAAAAAAGACTTTGTTCCCATCAGTCAAATATCTAGTTTTGCTAGCGTATTGCTGGTGCATGAATCTTTTTCAGCAAAAACTTTGAATGATTTTGTTGCTACCGCTAAGAATCCGAATGAGCCACTTGCCTATGCCTCTGCAGGAAGTGGTACCGCGCAACACTTAGGAATGGAATTACTGAGAAGCAAACTCAAGCTCAACTTGAACCACATTCCCTACAAAGGGGGCGCGCCTGCTATGAACGATTTATTAGCTGGGCATGTCAAAGTAATGCTAGCGGGTATGGGGGACGCAAGTCCTCACCTCAACACGGGTCGTGTATTTCCGTTAGTCACCACTGGTAAAGCACGCTCACCATTGCTTCCCACTATTCCAACGCTCCAAGAACTAGGTATTTTGGATTTTGATGCGTCAGGTTGGTGTGGATTGCATGCACCTGCTGGAACACCCGCAGACATCATTCAAAGAATCAACCAAGATGTAGTTGCAGCTTTGGCAGATCCCTCCGTACGCCAAGGTATGGCGGCTATGGACGTAGATCCCCGTCCAACATCAGTCGCTGAGTTCCGCGCATTTATGGACAGCCAGTTTGCCAAATGGAAAGAAGCTGTGGAACTGTCTGGGGCCAAGGCAGATTGAGGCGTTTGATAGGTGCCAGTATTGCAAGTCAATCCCACAGTTCGCATTTACTCTGGGGGATACGAGGCAATTATTTCTCCAAGCGCAGGTGCTCGCTTATTAAAACTGACTTTCAACAATAACGGTCGACAAGTTGACTGTGTCGTTCCCTTCGGTCAAATTGCATCCATAGACGCGCACCAATGGCCCAAGGCTGGGGCTTTTGTGATGCTACCTTTTACTAACCGTCTAGATCCAGCTGAGTTTGAATGGCAAGGGCGTCAAATCGCTCTTGAGAATGGATCGAAAAGTGGACAAGGTTTGCATGGGTTCGGCCATAGAAGTCATTGGAATATCAGTGATATATCGCAGTCGCATGTTGTACTGGAATGGGCCCATTTTGCTAGCAATTTGGAGTGGCCCTGGACTTTTCAGGCGAAACTTATTTATTCAGTCAATGCACTTGGTTTATCTGTTTCATTGTCGATGTGCAACACGGATACTGCCACTATGCCTGTGAGTTTAGGGTGGCATCCTTTTATTCCTTTTTCATATTTAGATACTTCAGAAAAAAATATGATGAAGTTTTCCGCATCTGGAATTCACGATATTGGATTAGACGGATTAGGGATTGCACACTTATCAGAAGTTGCCGCTACTCAACATGTGTTCACTATGGATGCAAAGACAGCAAGCACGACGGCATTTGAAAACTTTAGTGGAGATGTTGAAATATTTTTAGAAAAAAATCTTCGTCTAAAGCTAATGAGCCAGAATGCGCCTCACTTATTAATACATCGTCCAAAAGAGTTGCCTTTTGTTTGTGTTGAGCCTGTGGGTTCTTTACCTGGTGCTTTAAAGCATTACACCAAAGTACAAAAAGATAGTGAACTGAGCCTATACCCAGAAGAGTGGCGACATTTGGTTTGCAGTTTGGGCGTAGAAGCGATCGTGTAAGACGCCTTAAAAAGATGACCGCTCTCGGCGATAGATGGAGTCCATGCGCGCCCAAAATATC
>JBAXNJ010000147.1:0-4743 GCA_037133815.1 Betaproteobacteria bacterium | reverse complement strand
TCAAGAACGTCTGACAGGCCTGCCATGTTGCATGGCGGCATTGTTTTGAGATTGGTTTTTGCGATTTGTAAGAATGAAGGTTGTGCTCCTTGCTTGATGTAAGTCAAGGTCTAAAGCGCCCAGACCGCTTGAAATACAAACAATGCGCCTCAGTTAGTAGGTAATTCATTTTTCTGATCCGGAGCTTTCATGCGTCTTGACAAACTGACCACAAAATTCCAAGAAGCCCTGTCTGAGGCACAAACCTTGGCCATTGGCAACGACCACGCGTACATCGAACCATCCCATTTGCTTGTCGCTATATTGCGCCAAGATGACGGCCCGAAGTCTTTGTTAGAGCGTGCAGGCGCCAATGTGCACGGTTTGCAATCTGCAGCAGAAACTGCGATGCACCGCTTGCCCAAAGTCGAAGGCCAAGAACAAGTGCAAGTGGGGCGTGATTTGATATCGCTCATCCAAGCGGCTGAAAAAGAATCGATCAAACGCGGTGACCAATACATTGCGAGCGAATTATTTTTGTTAGCCCTGTGCGACAGCAAAGCAGAGTGGGGCAAGTTGGCGCGTGACAACGGCTTAATCCGCAAAGCATTAGAGGTAGCAGTGACCACTGTGCGCGGTGGTGAGAAAGTGCAAAGCGCTGACGCCGAGGGCCAACGCGAAGCCTTGAAGAAATACTGTATGGATTTGACCGAACGCGCGCGCCAAGGCAAGTTAGACCCCGTGATCGGGCGCGACGATGAGATTCGCCGCGCGATTCAAGTCTTGCAGCGTCGTAGCAAAAACAACCCAGTCTTAATCGGCGAACCTGGTGTCGGTAAAACAGCCATCGTCGAAGGTTTGGCGCAACGCATTGTGGCGGGCGAGGTGCCTGATTCGCTCAAAGGCAAACGCGTCTTGTCTTTGGACATGGCGTCATTGTTGGCGGGTGCGAAGTTTCGCGGCGAGTTTGAAGAGCGTCTTAAAACCGTGCTGAGCGAATTGGCCAAAGACGAAGGCCAAACGATTGTCTTTATCGACGAGTTGCACACCATGGTGGGTGCGGGTAAGGCCGAAGGCGCGATGGATGCAGGCAATATGCTCAAGCCTGCTTTGGCCCGCGGTGAGTTGCATTGTGTGGGTGCGACAACCTTGGACGAATACCGCAAGTACATCGAAAAAGATGCGGCGCTGGAGCGTCGTTTTCAAAAGATCATCGTCGGCGAACCCTCGGTCGAAGCCACGATTGCGATTCTGCGTGGCTTGCAAGAAAAGTACGAAGTCCACCATGGCGTGGAAATTACCGACCCTGCCATCGTGGCAGCGGCGGAGTTGTCACACCGCTACATCACAGACCGTTTCTTGCCCGATAAGGCCATTGATTTGATCGACGAAGCAGCCGCCAAAATCAAAATTGAAATCGACTCCAAGCCTGAGGTGATGGACAAGTTGGACCGCCGCTTGATACAGCTCAAGATTGAGCGCGAGGCGGTGCGTAAAGAAAAAGACGAAGCATCCATCAAGCGCATGGAGTTGCTAGAAGAAGAGATCATCAAAGCCGGCAAAGAATATTCCGACTTGGAAGATATTTGGAAGTCAGAAAAAGCTTCTGCCCAAGGCGGTGCGCAGGTCAAAGAAGAGATTGATCGTATCCGCTTCCAAATTGAAGAACTCACGCGCAAAGGCGATTTCAATAAAGTCGCTGAGTTGCAATACGGCAAATTACCTGAATTGGAAAAACGCCTGAAAGAAGCGAATGCCAAAGAGAGCAACAAGCTGTCCAAAGACGGCGTGCATAGACTTTTGCGCACGCAAGTTGGCGCCGAAGAAATTGCCGAAGTGGTCGCGCGCGCAACCGGCATTCCTGTCTCCAAACTCATGCAAGGCGAGCGAGATAAGTTGCTGCAAATGGAAGACAAGTTGCACCAACGCGTTGTTGGTCAAGACGAAGCAATCACCGCTGTGTCCAACGCGATTCGCCGATCACGTGCAGGCTTGGGCGACCCGAATCGTCCGACTGGATCTTTCTTGTTCCTAGGCCCCACAGGCGTCGGCAAGACCGAGTTGTGCAAGGCTTTGGCTGGCTTTTTGTTTGACAGCGAAGACCACATGATTCGCATCGACATGAGCGAGTTCATGGAGAAGCATTCGGTTAGCCGTTTGGTTGGTGCACCTCCTGGATATGTGGGCTACGACGAAGGCGGTTATTTGACTGAAGCCGTACGTCGCAAACCCTATAGCGTGTTGCTGCTCGACGAAGTTGAAAAAGCCCATCCTGATGTTTTCAACATCTTGTTGCAGGTGTTGGACGATGGGCGTTTGACCGATGGACAAGGTCGCACCGTGGACTTTAAAAACACAGTCATCGTGATGACCTCCAACATTGGTTCGCCCATCATCCAAAGCATGGTCGGGCAAGATCCGCAAGACATCAAAGACGCGGTGTGGGACGAACTCAAAACGCATTTCCGCCCTGAGTTTTTAAACCGCATTGACGAGACAGTGTTGTTCCATGGCTTGGATGCCCAGCACATTGCACGCATTGCAGATATCCAGTTGGCTATCTTGTCTGCGCGCTTGCGCAAGATGGATCTATCGCTTGAGGTCTCGCCACAGGCTTTGGCGGAATTGGCCAAAGTCGGGTTCGATCCGATTTACGGCGCCAGGCCTTTGAAGCGTGCGATTCAGCAGCGTATAGAGAACCCGCTTTCCAAGCTTCTGCTTGAAGGCAAATTTATGCCTAAGGACGGGATTGCGGTCAGTGTGGACCCTGTGCGCGCTCCTGGGGAGTTTGCGTTCACCAAGGTGGCTGGGTCGTAAACCTGCCCCCTTGCTGACGCGCTTTCAGGGCGCAAAGGGTAGGATCAAGCCCCATGACGACGATCACCCAGACTGATGCCTCTTGGCAAGACGATGCCACTGTGATTGGTTTGGTGAGTCTGGCGCATGCCAGCTCCCATTTCGCGCATCTTCTCTTGCCTCTGATGTTTCCGAAATTTATAGAGGCATTCGGCTTTAGTTATTCCGAACTCGGGTTACTGATGTCGGTGTTTTTCGTGGTGTCGGGAGTGGGCCAAGCATCTGCCGGTTTCTTAGTCGATCGTTTGGGCGCTAGGCCTGTGATGTACTTTGCCTTAAGCATGCTGTCGCTGGCTTGCATCGCGGCTTCTTTTGCGCAAAGCTATGGCGGACTGATGGCGGCAGCCGCGCTATTTGGTGTGGGAAATGCATCTTTCCATCCTGTGGACTTCACCATCTTGAACCAAAGAGTGTCTGCACCTAGGTTGGGATACGCCTTCAGCGCCCATGGTTTGACGGGCAATTTAGGATGGGCAATTGCGCCCCTATTTATGGTCGGCATCAGCAGCTTGTATGACTGGCGCACTGCTTATGTGGCGGCTGCTTGCGTATTTCTTGGCATATTGGCTTTGTTAGTGTGGAAAAGTGACGCTATCTTGACCCATACAGCGGATCGCAGAGCGAATGGTCCCCAGTTAGCGCATTCCCTGGCTTTTCTGAAAATTCCTGTGGTGTGGTGGTGCTTTGCTTTTTTCTTTTTCTCCACCATGACCTTGGCCATCGTGCAGACTTTCTCCGTCTCTATCTTGCAAGCTATACACCACGTGAGCTTTGAGGCAGCCACACTGACCTTGACCGCGTACATGCTTTGTACAGCAGGGGGTATGTTTTTGGGCGGTTTTGTAGCTGCCCGTTGGCCTACCCACAGCGATAGGGTGGTAGCAACCTGCATGACTGTTGCCGCCATCTTCATGGCTTTGTGTGGGAGCGGTTGGTTCAATGGAACCCTAGCCATGGTGATCTTGGCCGCTACAGGACTCGCGATTGGAGTAGGTGGCCCATCACGCGACATGATGATTAAAAAAGCAACGCCCAAAGGCGCCACGGGGCGCGTGTACGGCATGGTGTATTCCGGACTCGACGTTGGCTCTGCCACTTCGCCTTTGGTGTTTGGTGTATTCATGGACCGCGGTTGGTACGGACTCACTTTGGTGGGGGGTGCCTGCGTCATGTTGTTAAGTGTGTTGGTGGCTTTGGGGGTGGGTAAGCGCTCCCAAGTGGTTAAAAACAGTTGAAGAATTTAGAAAGACAAAAAATGAAAAAACAGATTGCAGGCCATTTATTGGTGGAGTGTTTGGTCGAGCAAGGCGTGACCCACGCTTTTGGTGTTCCAGGAGAGAGTTACTTGGCGGTGCTGGATGGCTTCCATGCGTACCGCGATCAAATTCAATTTGTGATTAACCGCCAAGAAGGCGGCGCGGCCTATATGGCTGACGCGCAAGGGCGTTTAAGCGGTCGTCCCGGCATTTGTTTTGTAACCCGCGGGCCTGGGGCCACCAACGCATCCGTTGGTATCCACACAGCCTTCCAAGACAGCACGCCAATGATTTTGTTTGTGGGTGATGTGGGCAGCGATTACCGCGATCGCGAGGCCTTTCAAGAGGTGGACTACAACAGTTTTTTCGGCCCCAACACCAAGGGATTGGCCAAACGGGTGGAGCGGGTCGATGACCCACAACGCCTGCCCGAACATGTGTCCCGGGCTTTTGCCATGGCCATGAATGGCCGACCTGGTCCGGTGGTGGTGGTCTTGCCCGAGGACATGCTCACGCAAATGGTGACGGCGCGCCCATTGCCCCGGTTGGATCCGGTGGAAGCCTGGTGCGACCCCGGCGCTTTGCGCAAACTCAGAGAAATGTTGTTGGCTGCAAAAAGACCCTTTGTCATCGCGGGTGGGGGCGGTTGGAC
>JBAXNJ010000146.1:0-4765 GCA_037133815.1 Betaproteobacteria bacterium | reverse complement strand
GTAGCGTTCCCGCCAGATTAACTTGGCTTGATCATCACCTTACGCCATTTGATTGGACCACCAGTGACGTTATTCACACCTGGACCAAATTGCAAGGCAAACGGACCGCTTGTAAACTTACTGTCTTGCAATGTTGAAGTAATAACGCCATTTAGTTTGACCGTCAGTGATGCTCCCTGAGCTACCACTTCCATCACATTCCACTGACCACCAGCTTTATTCACAATAGGAACAGGGACTTTGGCGAAGTTCACAATCGCGCCCGTTCCGTAACTTGGGTCTGGTCGAATATCCCAAATATTAACTTCGTATGCGTTATCGGCCCCAATTTTTTTAGGATCTGTTGCTCGGATGAAGATACCGCTGTTAGTGTCAGTTGCAGCCCAAAATTCCGCATAAATCGTAAAGTCTTTGTAAGTATTTTTCGAAACTAAAAATCCAGCGGTACCCTTGTCAGCAACGATTGCTCCATCCTGAACACGCCAGTTGGCATCCCCCACCAAATTCCAATTGTCTAATCCGTTAGCGCCATCGATCAAAGTCGTCCAACCGGGACCACTTGGAGCGCTCGCGCAACCTGACAAAGCGAGAGCAAAAGCTAGCGAGGTAGTGAGAATGAGTGAACGGCGCTTCATATTAGGTCTCCAGTTGTTTTGATACAGTTAATTTATTCGCTTATTTCTTTAGGAATAATACCCCTATAAACACAAGTGACTGCTCATCAGCCATAAGGGTATTACCTGTCAGTCAAATTGAGGCTTTATGAACAAACGTATCTTTTCAATCAGCAAAACATGGTTGCTATCTGCTTTAGCCGTCTTTTGCTTTGGTCTTACTTTTGTAGCAAAAGCGCAAACCTTCCCTAACAAGCCTATACGCATAGTCATTGGCTTTCCAGCAGGAGGCCCCCTAGACTTACATGCTCGCCTATTAGCTGACAAATTACAGGCTGTGCTTGGACAACCTGTTTTAATTGATTACAAAGCTGGTGCCGGAGGCACAGTAGGCGCACAGGACGTAATGAGGTCTGCGCCAGATGGCCACACCATCATGCTTGCCAATACCGGCGTTCTAGTCATCAATCCCGCTCTCTACAGCCGTTTACCTTACGGCACGTTAAAAGACTTTGTGCCTATCGCTCGCACAGCCATGCAGCCCTTGGCTTTACTAGTCAACCCGCAATTACCTGTGCGCAATTTAAAAGAATTTACCGACTATGTTGCTAGTCGGCCAGGACAAATCAACTATGGTTCCGCTGGCAATGGCGGTATCAGCCACTTGGTACCTGAAATGTTCAAATCTGCCAGTGGCCTTTTTATGGTCCATATCCCCTACCGTGGCAGTGCACCTGCATTCACTGACCTCATGGGTGGGCAAGTGCAGTTCATGGCAGAGAGCATTCCACAAGCTGCCAACTATCACAAGCAAGGCAAGGTCCGTGCATTAGCCGTTACTAGCCGGGAAAGAAGTCCTGCGCTACCTGACGTGCCCACAGTTCAAGAAAGCGGTTTTAAAAATTTTGTGGTCGTAGGCTTTTATGGGTTTATGGCGCCAATGGGTACGCCTAAAGAAGTGGTTGAAGTACTGAGCAACGCTTTTAAAACTGTTCTCAGCCAACCAGAGGTCAATAAACGCATGGTGGACCAAGGTGCCGACCCGGCCTATTTAGGAACTGAAGACTTCAAACGTTTTCTTGCTGATGAATTACCTCGATGGGCTGAGGTTGTTAAAAAGTCTGGCGCTCGCGTCGACTAGCAAAATTTCCTCCTATGCAAGCGAACATG
Organism: Betaproteobacteria bacterium; assembly: GCA_037133815.1. Classification (GTDB taxonomy): domain Bacteria; phylum Pseudomonadota; class Gammaproteobacteria; order Burkholderiales; family Burkholderiaceae_C; genus Limnohabitans. The sequence continues at coordinate 2,981 of JBAXNJ010000146.1, read as the reverse complement.
CACCTCAAATCTAAATACATCCTAGCCGTTTGCCAACTTATTTCGTAAATTCACCAGCATCCACAATCACATTCTCAACAATACCTGCTCCGTTTCTTCGATTGGAAGCAGCTGCTGTGTACTCTTCTGATTGAAAGCAGTTCACGGCTGACTCAAAAGTTGGAAATTCAAGCACTACAAAACGCTTGAAAACTTCTGGGCCTTCCATGATTTGGTATTTACCACCTCGCGCCAGAACTTTTGCACCATATTTAGCAATGATGCCCGGCACCTGATCGGTGTATTTTTTATAACTCACTGGGTCATTGATAACGCAACGTGAAATCCAATAGGCAGGCATTTTTTCTCCTTCAATAATTAACAAGTTATTTAATCAAAAAATTAGGGCGGTTAATCAACCGTCATGCCGGACTCTTTGACAACAGCACCCCATTTGGCAATTTCCTCTCGCGTTGTTGCCATTAATTCAGTAGGACCCATCCTGAATGCAGTGGCACCTTGTGCTGAAAGAAACGTTTCCATATCCGGCTGCGTTTGGAGCGTAGCGATGGCTTTACGCATTTGCTCAATCATTTCTTTTGGAACGCCTTTGGGGGCATAGATTGCAACCCATAAATCACCCACTAGGCCAGCAACTGTGTCATTGGCTACAGGGACGTCTGGCAAAGCAGGCGCACGTCGCATCGATGTAACTGCAATGGGCTTAACTTGACCGCTCTTTATAAATTGAATGCATGCGGGAATGGTACTTAACAAATAATCCACATTTCCACCGATGACATCGGTCAATGCAGGTGCGACACCTTTATAAGGAATATGCGTCAAATTAATGCCTTGGGATTTTTTTAGCATCTCCATCAACAGATGAGAGAAGGTGCCGTTGCCTGAAGAACCATAACTGTATTTACCTGGGTCCCTTTTAGCTAACGCAATGAGGTCAGAGAGATTGTTAACGGGCAACTTGGGGCTAGCAACAATTATGTTTTGTACTAGCGCAATTCCTGCCACTGGTTCAAAGTCATTGATGGGATCAAAGCCAGTATTTTTGTAAAGAGCAGGGTTAATGGCTTGCGTGCTGTTGATAGTTACCAACCACATACTTCCGTCTTTTGAACCAGATTTAGCAACAAAGGCAGATCCCACATTTCCACCTGCACCTGTTTTGTTTTCCACAACCACATTGGAGCCAATCAAAGCCGGTAATCTTGCGGCAACAGCACGTGCCATCACGTCATTAGAGCCGCCAGCATTTTGAGGAACTAGAAAGGTAATGGTTTTTGGAAGAGATGTTTGCGCCGTTGCTGATAAGCCAAGAGCTAGTGGTGACAGCGAAATGGCTGTGGTGATACGCCTGCGTAGTAGTGAAATTTGCGTCATTTATTTTTCTCCATGTCAACGTGGGTCACATATATGCATTTGCAGGAGAAGACGGTCGCCACAAATGCTTGCGCCAATACAAAGTCATGGTAACGGTTAAAAGGAGTCCACACAATGAATAAGCAGTAGCAGTAAAGCTAAAGCCCACAATATTGATAAGAGGCCCAGATAACAACAACCCAAGGGGTAGCCCCCAGATCGCCAACATACGCATACCCATGACGCGTCCACGATACGCCGGCTCAGTGCCTCTGAGCATGACAGCGGCCAAGGGGGTAAGACACAGGCTTTGTGCAAAACCAGCACCGATTAACAGCCCCATGCCGAGTTGCATATCGTTAGTATTCGCAAAACACAAATCTAAAACAAACCAAACCCCAGCCGAAATAATCATGGTTTGCGATGCACGTAATTTAAACCGATTACTACTTAAAACAATGGAGGCCAAAAGCCCACCAAATGCGAAACTGGCACCCAACAGACCAAGCCCCGCCTGATCGGTGAGGTAGATATTTTTTGCCACATAAGGCAATAAACCCAAAAAGAGTGGGAACGCAAGTAGATTTACTAAAAATGCAAGCCCCATAGAACCCAATAAAACCGGGTTATGCGACATATAGCGAAATGCGACGCGCAAATCGTGGATCGGTGTAACAGCCTCTTTTTTGGGGGGCGCGCTATGGTTATCGTCAACTTTTATAGCTAATAAAAAACTACAAACATATAAACAAGTAACCACTACATAAGCAGTACTCATACCAAAAGCGGAGACGGCGCCCGCTCCAGCCAATGCCCCAGCCATGCGCGCAGAGTCTGAAGTAATTCGAGAAATACCTAAGGCACCCATGAGCTGGTGGGAAGGTTGTGTTTGTGCTACCAATGCGTAGCGCAAAACCATATCAGAAGGACGAATTAAACCCACTATTCCTGCGATGACCAAGACTATTAAGGGATTGATCGCATCCAACCATGAGAGTGTCAATAAAGTTGCAGCTAACGAAGCATAGATAGCCCGGGTTATCCATAGCATTCGGCGGTATCCAAAGCGATCACCCACCACGCCAAAGAACGGTGATACCAATGCTCCAAAGAATTGAAGTGCACCAAAAACCACCAACAACATCACAGACCCTGATTCGACCAAGATGTACCAACCCAAAATTAAAGTCTCCATCTCGAAAGCCCAAGATGTCGCTAAATCCGACGGCCACTGGAATTTAAAGCTACGGACTGAAAAGGGTGCAAGCCAGTGCGTTGTTTGTTCAGGCGTTTTAGTTGTCATGTAGAAGTATCTTTAGTTATTCGTATATTTTCATTCATTCTTGAAATGCGACCTAAAAGCCAAATGATTCATATACTCAATCCATAGTTCATTCATATTCCTAACCTATGACACCTTGGCACTCTGCAAATCTTGGCGATTCAATTTCGTCCATAGATACTCCCGCGCTTATTCTGGATCTTGATGCCTTTGAGCGCAATATCGAGCTGATGGCGTCCGTCTTAAAAGAAAAGGGGATCCGGTTACGCGCCCATGCAAAGAGCCATAAATGTCCAGAGATTGCAAAAATTCAAGTTGCCAAGGGTGCCATAGGCATTTGTTG
>JBAXNJ010000145.1:0-4857 GCA_037133815.1 Betaproteobacteria bacterium | reverse complement strand
ACTTTATCGCTTATGGTTTGAGGATAAGGTTGCGTTTGCTGAAATGAAGGTCGCTGCTCCAGCCTAGTCGAGTAGTTGGCTAAGGCGGGGTACAAGTTCTGCCATTTAAACTCTTTGAAACGCACTCTCAAGTACCCAAGCGCTGAACCTACGGCGATATCAGCCAATCCGAACTTATTACCCACGGCAAATTGACTTTGCTCGACCAGTCGCGCTAACTCACAAACCCCAGCCTCGATCTTGTGCACTTGCCGAGCCGTCCATTCAGCACTTGCGTTGTCGCCGCGCATTCGCTCGAAAAATACCAGCACCACCGCATCGCATATGCCGTCCGCCAAAACTTCCAACTTTTTCGCCATCAGTCTTTCAGGTACCTCGCTAAACAGCAGAGGCGTTTTGTTTAGCCCATAAAAATCTAATTTTTGCCATTTTGGAATTGATGACCACCTAAGAAATTTAAGTCTCTGGGGTGTCGGTGCCGACAAATCTATGATGCGCACATCTTTCGGAAAATAAAACTTGCGATTTCCTTTTTTACCTGTAGCCGCTCTTATTGTCAGTTTGATCACTCTGTGCGCTGGCACATCTTTGGCTAAAGGCTTGTTCCCCTTTGTAGGTGCAGAGGGCACCACCACCTACCGCTTGGTGTTTTCCACGTTGCTGCTGATGGCTTTTCGGCGACCTTGGCGCCGCGCTTGGACTTGGGCCGATGTGCCCATCCTGGTGTTGTTTGGCGCCACATTGGGCCTTATGAACTTGCTGTTTTACAGCGCCATCAAAACAGTGCCCTTTGGTTTGGCCATCGCCGTTGAGTTCACGGGGCCATTAGCCGTCGCTTTGTGGTCTTCCAAAAAACCGCTCGACTTTGTGTGGATTGTTTTAGCCGTTGCCGGCATGGGCCTGATCTTGCCACTTGGAAACACGATGGGTGCAGGCCCGCAGACAGCTGCTATTGATCCGGTAGGAATTGCTTATGCCTTAGGCGCTGGCGCTTGCTGGGCCGTCTACATTGTTGTCGGCCAAAGCGTGGCCAATCGCATTGGGGCATTTGCCACACCCATGGGCATGTTGGTGGCAGCCTTGCTGGTCACCCCTGTCGGCATTAGTGTGGCGGGCAGTTCGTTGTTAAACCCAGAGTGGATGTTGGCTGGCTTAGGCATTGCCTTGCTGTCGAGTGCAATTCCGTACAGCTTGGAAATGTATTCACTCAAACACTTGCCCAAACAAACATTCAGCATCTTGCTCAGTCTAGAGCCCGCCGTGGGCGCTTTGGCGGGTTGGCTGGTTCTTTCAGAGCAACTGAGCACGCAACAACTAGGCGCCATCGGATTGATCATGGCCGCTTCCATGGGAAGCGCCATGACTGCGGGTCAGCGCAAGATCGCTGATTGATTCAAGGAATCAAATATCGATGTTGCCCGCGCGCAATGCGTTGCTTTCAATAAAGTGACGACCTGAATTTAAAGACGAAGCAGTTCGTCAAATCACCAAGCGAGGCTATTCAGTCGCTGAAGTTTCGGCAAGGCTTGGCGTGGTTATGCTGATTGTTTTTCTCTTGTTGTCGTGGATCCCAAGCAGGAAGGTAGAGAAAATTGCATAGGAAAATTGATCTTTAACAAAAATTTTTAGCCTCGATTTGTCTTGCAATTTGGCAACCTACACGATGAATGCCTTACTTCTTAAAACACCTATGTTTATTTCAAGTTATCGGTTAACCATAGTTTTTATCCTTGAGCTAGCGGTATCTTTTACAGCCTCATCGCAAGCCTTTACTGCTGACAAAACCATACCAGCCCACCAGTTGACTTCAAGCCTTACGCATTTCAATGCACTGGATGGATCAAGACTAGCAGCTCGCGTGTGGAATTACGCTAAGCCTCAGTACATTGTGCTTGGGGTGCATGGCTTTAATGACTACAGCAAATCGTTTGAGCGATTAGCTCAAAACCTTGTGGCTGAAACTCAAGCCACGGTGTACGCCTATGACCAGCGAGGCTTTGGCGCCAACCCACATCCTGGCGTGTGGCCTGGATCGGATGCATTGATAGACGATTTACGCCACATCGCAGCACAACTGCGTGAACGCCATCCTGACCTACCATTAACGGTGATCGGTGAAAGTATGGGCGGCGCTGTATTGCTGATAGCTGCCAGCGAAACGCCTGGCATTAAAGCGGACCAACTTATCCTAAAAGCTCCAGCTGTCTGGGGTGCCCAAAGCATGCCCTTTTACCAACGCTTGAGCCTATACACCATGAATCTCATCGCACCAGAGATGAGCTTCACCGGCCGGGGTCTATCTTCGCTAGGGATTCGTCCCACCGACGACCCAGAAGTCTCACGCGATCTCAGCCGCGATCCGCTTGTCATCAAAGCTACTCGAGTTAGCAGCTTGGCTGGGTTGACCGAGCTCATGGGGCGCGCCCAAACGCTAACTACCTTGCCACCACAACGCACATTATTGTTGTACGGCTTACGCGACAAAATTATTCCGCAGCAACCGGTGTGCGATTGGTTAACGAACTTGAATAGCGTGGCGTCTATTCCGCTTAGAACCGACGTAGTTATTTACAAAGAGGGTTGGCATATGTTGACGCGCCAACTTAGCGCCCGAGAAACTCTTGAAGACATAGCGCGCTGGATTCAAAACATTCCTAAGACCCACCTACTAAACCCATTCCAAGCACAAGAGGTTGTTTGTAAAGTTAAGTGAATATATTCAATCTATCCATTTCTTGGATGACTTTACCGCCAAACGGTTGACTGAGCATTACCCGATTGAGGTAAGCAAATTTGAGCGAACCAACAAATAGGTTACCGACCCAGGCACGGCCGTAGCGTTCGCTGCGCAAAAAGACCATACCCGATGGCGCAATAGATGGAACCCAGTAGTGCAAGGGCTGCTCCATACCTTTTTGAGAGGTTAGGCCCAAACCGATTTTCCCTCCGCCGTAGTTTTCTCCATATGTGATCACCGGCCAGCCGTAGTTTCGTCCGGACAAAACTGGGTTGATTTCATCACCCCCTTGCGGTCCGTGTTCATGCGTCCATAGGCTGCCATCGGTCGACAAGACAGCACCCTGTACGTTTCGGTGACCGTAAGAGTGCGGTGTCTGATTAGTTACGCTTACGAAACACCACCACATGTTGCCAGGGCAGCGTTCTCACTGTACGCTCCCAATCCAGTGCGAAAACAGCAGCCTCGCGCTTTATCTGCGCCTCGCTCATCTTGTGCAGTTGCTTTATGGGAACGAGCGGATCCTCTGCTTTGTACTCAACAAAAACGACGCGGCCACCAGGTCTGAGTGCCTTCATCACGCTTGACATTACTTCATATGGATAGGCTAACTCGTGATAAACGTCGACCATGATGGCTAAGTCCACCGAGGAAGCGGGCAACTTAACGTCGTCAACTCCGCTCAGTTGCGCTTCAATCTGCGTGAGCCCATTGCGCTTTATGCCGGCCTGCAACATGCTGATCATTTCGGGCTGCACATCAACAGCCCAAACCTTGCCTCCTGGTATTACCAAGGGCGCCATGCGCCGAGAAAGATAACCGGTTCCAGCCCCGATGTCGGCAACCACCATGCCCGGTTTTAACATCAATGAAGCTAGCAATAAGTCGGTACGCTCTTCGCGATCACGTTCTTGGCGCTCAAGCCATGATGCTCCCTGCCAGCCCATCACCGCCGCTATTTCGCGCCCCATATAACTTTTCCCGATACCGTCTGCACTAGCCGGTAATTGGCTGTAGCGATCAACGTTTTGGGTGGACTGCGCCAGAGCGGCGCTGGTTGTAATCGTCAGTGCTACGCAGATACTGCGGAAACAAGTTAATAGGTTCATTTCAGTCTTGGGCGGCACGGTTTATAAAAGCGTGTTGATAAATACTATTGGAAAAGTAAGCGATTCATGTCAGGGTTTTTGTGTTTTATATTGCTGAATGCTTTTCTTTAAATCTTGGAACTCTTCACACCCAAACATACAGGCTTTGTCTAACCGAGCAAGCATTTTCTCGGCCCCAACCAGGTCTTTTTTAATTAAAAATAATTCGCCATAGTATTCAAGTGCTCCTCTGTGAGTGGAGTCCAGATTTAAAGCTGAAATGTAATATTTTTCAGCTTCGTTAAGATTAGGAACTGCTTTTTTTCTGAGGCTGTAGCCCATTAAATTGTGCCAATCAGCTGACTTTTTTTGATCGGCCTCTGTTAGCAATTCAATAGCTTTTTCATAATTACCTGCCTTGATCGCATTTCTTGCAGGCAAGAGAATTTCTGTAGCTGATTTAGAACTAGCTTGGGTTGGAGTTGAGTCTGCAGACCACGCATGAAAAGAGCAAACGAGTAAAGATGCAATCAATATGTTTTTCAAAATAACCTCGAATATGGTGAAAGAAGTAATAACTACCAGAGGGTTAGGAATATGCTTTAAATTAAAAGACATTCGGCTCAAGGGGTAATTGCTCAGCGGTAACAATGGTTTTAAATAACAATAAGCTTATGCCTTTAAACCTTAGTGCTACAGACCAGCAAATACCAAAGACCGATCCCAACGCCCCTGTTGCTTTGGTAATTGGTAGCGGTTTCGGTGGTCTGGCTGCTGCCGTGCGCATGTGCGCTAAAGGTTGGCGTGTACAAGTGCTCGAGAAATTAAATGAACCCGGAGGTCGGGCTCGTGTTCACCATGTCGACGGCTACACCTTTGACGCAGGCCCAACTATAGTCACCGTTCCATTTTTACTGGAAGAGCTTTGGAACTTGGCTGGGCGCAAATTAGACAGTGACGTAGAGCTGCGTTTACTTGACCCTTTTTACCGAATCCGATTCGACGATGGTGATCACTTTGATTACAGCGGAG
>JBAXNJ010000144.1:0-4889 GCA_037133815.1 Betaproteobacteria bacterium | reverse complement strand
GAAGGCTATGACGAGGCTTTGTTGTTGGACAGTTCTGGCTTTGTTTCCGAAGGCGCTGGCGAAAACATTTTCGTTGTCAAAAACGGAGTGATTTATACGCCCGATCTCTCTGCTGGCGCTTTGAGTGGAATTACCCGCAACACTGTTTTTCATATCGCACAAGACCTCGGCATTGAAGTCGTGCAAAAGCGCATTACACGTGATGAGGTGTATATCTCCGATGAAGCTTTTTTCACAGGTACCGCCGCTGAAGTTACGCCCATTCGCGAACTCGACCGTATTCCTATGGGCAAAGACGATTACGTAGGTAGTCGTGGACCGATCACTGAAAAAATCCAAAGCGCGTTCTTTGATATCGTCAATGGTCGCAATCCCAAGTACGCCCATTGGTTGACCAAGGTGTAAGCCATGAGTAATACCGTCGAGCTCCTAGCCAAAGACCTCAATGGCCATGGCGGCGTGTTTTGCCCCAGCGCCAAAGCCGACATGGCTTTGTGGAGCAGCCACCCCAAAGTCTATTTAGACGTCGCCAAATCTGGCGAAGCCAAGTGCCCGTATTGCGGTACTACTTTCAAACTCGCAGCCGGCGAACGCGTTGGCAACCACCACTAGACAAGCCTTAGTCATTGCCCCCCAGTGGATTGGGGACGCGGTGATGACCGAACCTCTTTTGCGACGCCTCGCGGCGCGCGGCGAACGTTTAACCGTTGCGGCGATGTCATCTATCGCGCCGGTCTATCGCGCCATGCCCAGCGTGTTCGAAGTCTTGGAGTTGCCTTTTCAGCATGGCGGATTGCAATTTTTCGAGCGTTGGAAGCTTGCGCGTTCTTTGCGTGGGCGTTTTGAGAAAGCGTATGTTTGTCCCAACTCATTCAAAAGCGCGCTCATACCGTGGTTGGCGAACATCCCACAGCGCATTGGCTACACGGGTGAAGCGCGTTACGGCGTATTGACAGACCGACTCGACAACCCATCGTCAGAAGCGCGTCCTCCGATGATCGAGTGGTATGCAGCATTAAGTTTGGTGGGGCAAAACAACCAACCTATGAAGCTCACAGGCGATTTGCGACCCGTGTTACAAGTGCCACCGCAAGCGATGGACGAAGGGCTAGAGCGCTTAGCCAAACGCCCCGACTTACCGACCTTGGCGCGCAACAGTTATGTGGTGTTTGCGCCAGGCGCTGAATACGGCCCCGCCAAGCGTTGGCCTGCCAGACACTTTGCCGAATTGGCGGGCATGGTTGACAGCCCGATCATCTTGTTGGGTGGTCCACAAGACCGCGCGTTTTGCGCAGAAATCGCAGAAACAGCCAATGCCAAACAAAGTGGCCACTGCCATAACTTGGCAGGTGAAACGGATTTGATGCAAGCCTTTGCGTTGATCAGCGGTGCGTTTCGTGTGGTGAGTAATGACTCTGGGTTGATGCACGTAGCCGCCGCCATGGGTGTGCCGCAAGTGGCGGTGTTTGGCTCATCCAGCCCAGACCACACGCCACCTTTGAACGACAAAGCGCGCGTGGTGTGGTTGCGCGTGGACCCTAAATACCAGCCCCCACTAGCCTGCGCCCCTTGTTATGAACGCACTTGCCCGTTGGGGCACACAAGGTGTTTAGAAGACGTGCAAGCCGAGCGTGTTTACGCCTTGCTCTGACGCGCTGCAAGCCACACCAGCAATAAAACTGGCACGCCAAGCAATGCGGTGCTATTAAAAAATGCAGCGTAACCATGTGCGTCTACGTACACGCCTGAGAAACCTGCCAACCATTTAGGGGCGAGCAACATCATCGAGCTAAACAAGGCGTATTGCGTTGCAGAGTAATTCACATTGGTGAGTCCTGAAAGATACGCAATAAACGCGGCTGAAGCAATACCGCTGGCTAAGTTGTCAGCAGAGACCACCCAAATCAAGGCAGTCAAATCGTGACCAACACCAGCAAGCCAAGCAAATAGTAAATTGGTCGCTGCACTCAACACGGCGCCCAACATCAAAATACGCATCACACCTAAACGCATTGACAAAACACCGCCTATAAATGCGCCGACCAAAGTCATGATGACACCAAACACTTTACTGACGGCTGCCACTTCGTCTTTGGTGTAACCCATATCGACATAAAACGGATTGGCCATGATGCCCATCACCACATCGCTGATGCGGTAGATGGCGATCAACAACAAGATGATCACCGCCTGCCCTTGATAACGGCGAATGAAGTCGGCAAATGGTTCGACCAAGGCAGATTGCAACCATTCTTTGGCGTTACGCGCAGGTGGTAACTTAATGGCCACAGGCTCTGCAGAAAACAAAACAGTGAGTAAGCCAACGCTCATGGATGCGGCCATTACCCAGTAAGCGGTTTGCCAGGACAAATGCTGATAAACATTCGCGACTGCATCTGCAGATGCGACCGGCACAACAGAAGCACGGGCAGCCACCCACAACACGCCCGCTCCCGCCCAAATCATGGCTAAACGATATCCCGTTTGGTAAGTCGCAGCCAATGCTGCTTGGCGTTGGGTGTCAGCAGACTCAATGCGAAATGCGTCTAATGCAATATCTTGGGTGGCTGATCCAAAGGCCACCAACAATGCGCACCAGACAACAGGCTCTAAGTTGCGCTGTGGGTCGCCCCATCCCATGCCTACCAAGCCGACGATGACCAGGCATTGCGCAAACATCAACCAACTTCGTCTTCGCCCTAGTAGTTTGGTGAGTAACGGCAGCGAGAGTCGGTCGACCAAAGGCGCCCACATCCATTTAAAGCCGTAGACCAATCCCACCCAACTTAAAAAACCAATCGTGCTGCGGTCAATTCCCGCCTCGCGTAAGCGAAAACTCAAAGTACCCAATACCAGTAACAATGGTAGACCTGCAGAAAACCCCAAAAACAACATGCGCCAAGAGGCGGGTTCTAAATAGACTTGCCATGCGTCACGCCAACTGGGTTTGGTGGGTGTTGCCGTGGCTGGACTTGTTGTATCGTTCATAGCCCCTATTTTGAGGGTAATGGTTTAAGGAATGCTTATGCGTTTAAAAAATGCGTTTTTATGGATTGCTTTGGTTACAACGGGCGTATTCGTTCTTGGGCCCGTTCTTGCGCGCGAAGGTGTCGAAGTGGGCAAAGAGTCTGCGTTTGCCAACTTGGTACCTGCTGCAGAAGTCGAGCAATCGGCGCGTCAGCAGTATGCACAAATGCTGAAAGAGGCCGCAAGTAAAAATGCATTGGGACCCGATGACCATCCGCAGGTGCAACGTTTGCGCCGTATTTCAAAAGAGCTCATACGGATGGCAATAGGGCTTGGGATGAACGTCATCTCATGGTCTCGCAATAATGATGCCGCTCGCGCTCGTGCGGCCGGTTCTGAGGCGGTCACGCTAGACGAGCTACTGCCGCGAGCAGATGTCTTGTCGCTTCATCTCAGGTTGAATGCTGAGACGCGTGGCTTTCTGAACGCCTCACGCATTTCACAAATGAAACCGGGGGCGTTGCTCATTAACACTGCACGGGGCGGATTAGTGGATGAGGAGGCACTGACACACGCGCTACAGTCGGGGCGCTTAGGTGGAGCAGGTCTCGATGTGTTTTCTATTGAGCCGTTGCCTTCGGATAGTCCACTCAACACACTGAGCAATGTTGTTATGACGCCCGTGTCGGGTTGGAACACATCTGAATCATCACAACGCCTGATCAACATTAGCATCGACAATGTCGTCGGCTTTTTCTCTGGCAAACCAAACAACATAGTCAATAGGGAGTTGATATGAAACTTGTAAGATATTGGGATCCAGCGGCAACAATGGCACGCTGGGGCGTGCATGAGGGTGACCGCATTCGCGAAATCATTGGCAATCCCTATGATGGGGTGAAAACTTCGAATAACACGCACAACCTCGCAGCAGTTAAGCTATTGCCCCCCTGTGAACCGACTAAGATTATTGCCGGCGGCGCCAACTATTACGGACACCTCAAAGAAGTCGGTCTCGCGGTGCCTGATGTCCCCGTTTTCTTTCATAAGCCTGTTAGCGCTTTGGTTGGCCCGGATGACGCCGTGGTCTATCCGCCCCAAACGAAGAAACTAGAATATGAAGGTGAACTAGCGGTCGTTGTCGCAAAACCCATGCATAACACTCCGCCAGATCAGGTCCTAAAAAATCTTCTCGGCTACACCTGTGTGAACGATGTCACGGCACGTGACATTCAAGTCATTGGCGGCAATCTCCTGCATCTTTGTCATTCAAAATCATTCGATACTTTTTGTCCAACTGGTCCTTGGGTTGAGACAGAACTTGACGCGCATAACCTTGATATTGAATTGCGCATTAATGGTCAAGTCCGTCAGAAAAAAACAAACACAAGTGACATGATCTTCCCGGTCGAAAATATGGTCAGTTACTTCAGCCATGTGATGACCCTTTTGCCCGGCGACCTAATCCTCACTGGCGCACCTCCAGGAATTGGCGGCATGGAGCCTGGGGACCAAGTTGAAGTCATCATTCAGGGTATCGGTACTTTGCGTCATACGGTCGTTCGTGCAACGTGAATGTTTTCGCTCAGTTCTTAGTCAACGGCATCGTCGCGGGTAGCGTATACGCACTGATTGCACTAGGCTTTGCGTTGATCTTCACTGCAAGCCGAGTGTTTCACTTTGCGCATGGTGCGGTCTATACACTGTCTGGTTTTGTCGGCTACACAGCGTTGGTCACCTTTGACTTGAATATTGTCTGGGTCTTTGCATCGGCAATCATCGCGGCAGCGGCACTCGGAACATTGATCAACGCGACTTTGTACGAACCTATGAGAAAGTTGGGGGTTTCATCGTTTGTGATGATGATTTGTTCTTTCGGCATACTTATCATCATTACGCATCTCATAGCAATGGTTTGGGGC
>JBAXNJ010000143.1:0-4913 GCA_037133815.1 Betaproteobacteria bacterium | reverse complement strand
GAAAAAGCAGTGACTGCCATCGTTGCGCGGACTGCATCTAGGCCTTCACGACGCACGATCACGGTATAAAACGACCAGCAACTAGCAGCACACATAAACATCAAGTCGCCCTTCCATACCTCGCCACCATCAAAAGCTTGGAGTAAGCTAGAACCACCAACTAACAAATCACCTAAAACAATGCACGCCAAGCCAATAGCGCGCACTTTAGAGATCGACTGACTCAAGACTAGCCAAGCCATCAAAGTTGTCCACAGCGGCAAGCTGCCAGGTAACAAAACAGAGGCATGTGCAGCTGGCGCGAAGAAAAACCCTGAGTAAGACATCATGCTAAAAACAAAACTACCAAACAATCCCCCGATGATCGTTATGCGAATAGGTAATGGAGAAAGTCCAAATAAAGACCCAACTTTTTCTCCGGCCTGTCTTTGTGGGCGCATTAGCCACCAAGCCCATGGCAACAAGACACTGCCTGCACCTAGGATGCGTAAAAACGCAATATCAAGTGGTAATAAATTATGCGAGGCAGATGCGCGCGCGATCACAATGAAAGATGTCCATATCAGGACAGTTACCAAGGCCGCAATAAGACCGATGGCTCTTGGTGAAAATTTCATATTCAGTGAACTTTGTTTTGCGCAATAGGGTGGAATGTGATGGTGTTAGATGCATACAAGATTTCAACAAAATACAAAACACATGCGCTAACCAACGATATAAAACTGCTGACAAAAGTGATGGCTACCCAATTGGAAAGCGAGAGTTTTCCTGGTTCAATACTGACTGAAAAGAACAATTCAATCACCGTCATGGCAATCAAAACAGCAGACAGCACTAAAAAAGCAGTAGCAATATTGATGATGTTTTTACGCCGTTCTAGGGCAACTAATTCTTGGTAATAACGTTCTAACCTGACAGGAGATGAAGCACTTAGGTTGTCCATAGCTTCTTCTATGAAATTTTGAACCAGCCTTGCACGGTCAATGACACGGCCTAATCGGTTACCAAGCACATTCAAAATACCACCGACTCCGGTTAATAGAAAAACGGGTGCTGTAGCTAATTTGATTGCTTCAGAAATGATGTTGAGATCCATGAGGGCTTGCCTTTAATAGCAGTCGCATAGCTGCTCATGGCTGTATTCTTTCACATCGTTGTGTGATAAATAAAAATGCTGAGAACCTCATATGAGGCCCTCAGCATTCCTTTTGGATGTTGCCTCAGTATGAGGCGCTATTTACTTGATGGATGCAGGTGTCTTTGCGACTGGAGTTGTAGCTTTCTCAGCTGATTTGTGAGCAACTTTTGCAGTTGTCTTTTTTACTTCCTTAGCAGGTTCAGCAACTGCTTTTGTAGCAGTTGGAGAGACTGCAGCAGGAGTGGCTGTAGTAGTTGCTGCAAAGGCGCTTACAGAGATAAGGCCAGCGATTAGGGTTGCGATAAGTTTGCTCATTTCATGGACCTTTCAGTTGTTTGTGAAATCCTCCAAGTGATTTGGAGTAAAACTACAACGGCAAGTCGATAAGCTGTGTTGACGCAAAAAAACATTTATTTGGGTCAACCAAATGTAGAGACTGTCGTTAATTCGATCTTCAAAGGGGTTGATCGAAGAAGTAGAATTCACAGCTAGGGCCTATAGCTCAGTTGGTTAGAGCAGAGGACTCATAATCCTTTGGTCCCTGGTTCGAGTCCAGGTGGGCCCACCATTAAAAAAAGCCACTCATTGAGTGGCTTTTTTCTTGTCTTCTAAGTACTGTTACGTCTATATCGTGGCTATTGTGTGGATGTTGAGTCAATAGAGATAATTAGTCGCAATGGAGTTGCCGTCAATAGTTGCCTAAACCGTTGCGACTTTTTACTAAGGTAAATGCTCCAGCCCCCAGGAATGTTCCTCTAAGATAGTTCCGTAAAAAATTTGGCTCCTGAGAAAAATTTATTTGGTTTCATAAAAATCGAAATAATCAATGCTCCATTAGGAGCAACTGCTTCATGGATATTTCCTCCCGGACGCCAAACAAAGTCACCAGGCAAGGCCTTGCCTTCATCGTCTTCCAAACTTCCTTCGAGTACATAGGTTTGCTCTAAAGCCGTGTGCTCATGAAGTGGCACTACAGCACCTGGTTCCATTTTTACTAGAAGCGTAGACATACCAGTCGCATCATCTTGAAATAGTGTTTTAAATTGAATGCCTTCGAAAGGAGAGTCCAGCCAAGGCATTTCCTTGGTGTGAAGGAAGTTAGACTTTAAATGGGCAGGACGATTTTTATAGTCTGTAATTTCAGCGGGTACTGCAGCGTTCATAGTGTTCTCCTTAAATATTAAATTCTTATTCAACAACAATATTTCTTTGCTTGATTACATTGCCAAGTGCGGTTTGGCTTTCTAAAAATTGTGCGCGAAATTCAGCAGATGTGCTAGGAGCCGGTATGAATCCACGTGATGTCAATTCGGCTTTAACATCTGGGTGGTTCACTGCATTACGAAGCAATTCTGAAAATTTGTTTAACACTTCGGGTGGCAGCCCCTTCGGCGCAACAACTCCTTGGTAAGAGTACATATCAAAACCGTCAAAACCTAATTCTTGTAGTGTCGGAATATTTGGCAGCATCGGAACCCGCTCGCGTGTTGATACGAGCAAAGGTTTAAGTTTCCCCGCTTTTACGTGTGGAAGTGCAGAAGCCAAATCTGAAAAATACAAGTCAATTACGCCACCAAGTAAATCTTTGATAGCAGGAGCAGCTCCAAGATACGGTGCGTGAACAGGATTAACGTTCAGTCTTCCCGCAAAGGCTTCCATGGTCAGATGGTTCATACCACCTTGGCCCCAGCTACCGTAGGTGACCTTTTTATCTTGCGCTTTCATATAAGCAATAACTTCTTGCGCGTTAGAAACAGGAAGGTCTAGTCTTGCAAGCAATACTAGCGGAGTCTTAACAACAGTGCCAATGAAGTCAATATCTTTTTCAGCTGAGTATTTAAGATTTTTATAAAGCGTTCCGTTCGCAGCTATTTGTTCTGCAGTGTGCATGACGGTGTACCCGTCTGCTTTTGACGCCAGTAAATTTTGAGTTCCGATGACCGTATTACCACCGGGCTTGTTATCCACCAAAATGATTTGCGAAGTGGCGGCTGCGACCCTTGGAGACACAATGCGCGCGACAATGTCGCCGCCTCCACCAGGAGGATAAGGAACGATCCAGCGAAGCTGCTTAGAAGGGAAATCTTCTGCGTAAGAAGGTTGTGATGCTGATGAAATTAGAAATACGCAAGAAATTAAAAACTGAATCAATATCAATAAACGATTTTGATGAGATTCTTTATTTGAAAAACGCATTAGAGTCTCCTTTAGATTTTTGTTTGAAACCGCAATAGAACTTAAAGCACGTGTTTTGTCAAGTAACTTTGAGCGATAGGGAAATCCCTCGGTTGATTGACTCCATCCAATCACCAATTTCAGAGGGTCCAATGCAAAATATCTGTCCAACGTCAACAAGTGTGATGAAGATGGTAGTACTTAAGTGAAGGAGGGTTCGAGCTCATCTTTCAATCCTTTGATCCTAGGTTCAAGTCCTAGTGGGGGTGCCAATAATAAAAGCCACTCTTTGAGTGGCTTTTTCTTGTCTTTTAACTGCTTTTACGTCTATTTTGAGGCTATTTAATAAGTCAATTTTTGAGGCTGTAATTTCGATGTTAAAGATTGAGATCTGCTGCAGTTTGAGTTTTGAATTAGGCGTTTGGCTCGAACCAGTTATGGCAAAAGTTCGGATCTACCTTCGGGGCTAGAACTTGTTACATCGAGTAACCCAGGAATTAAAAATCGTGTCATACCTCGTGCGATTGGTTTGCAGTTCGTAGGCTGTTGATCAACCTCCTGTCTCAAACCATTTGAAGACGGACACCCGAACTGACTGGTCTCATTACAAAAGGATAATCACTGAATTCATTACTTCTATTTCGAGCTTTAGGAATCTTTTCATGCTCAGACTCATTAGCGCTACACCCAGTCCCTACGCTCGCAAGGTGAGGATTGCACTGTTAGAAAAAAAAATTCCATTCGAGTTAATCACTGAAGTCCCATGGAACCAAGGTGCCATTACTGAACAGCACAACCCTCTTGCCAAACTGCCCGTGCTGATTCTTGAAGATGGAAGCAGCATCTTTGACTCGCGGTTCATTCTGGAATATTTGGAATTGATCTATCCCCAGACGCCACTGCTGTTTAGCGAGGTACCTGAAAGACTGATGGCGAAAAAGTTGGAAGTTTTGGCGGACGGCATATGCGATGCGGTGGTGCTGGTATTTTTCGAGCGAATGCGCGGCGACAACGCAAGTGCTGAATGGACGGCTCGGCAAGTGCACAAGATCGAGGCTGGGGTTTGTGAGTTAGCGCGACTGGTCGAGCAAAGTCAATTTGCCGTGGGTAATAAGTTCGGACTGGCTGATATCGCCGTAGGTTCAGCGCTTGGGTACTTGAGAGTGCGTTACAAAGAGTTTGACTGGCAGAACTTGTACCCTGCCTTAGGCAACTACTCGACAAGGCTGGAGCAGCGACCTTCATTTCAGCAAACGCAAGCTTATCCTCAAACCATAAGCGATAAAGTAGTTTGAAACCATAACTACTGTCAAGCAAGATGATTCAAAAATAAAAAAGGCCTAGCATCATTGCAAGGCCTTGATTTAATTGGCTCCTCGACCTAAGTTTTGACCAGAGAACTTCTAATAAATAGAAAGTTAGGCTTGGGGTTTGAACTAGTTATGGCTATTTGTTCGGATCTAGATAGGGTAGTTAAACTTTATATATTGAACAGCCTAGGAATTTAAAACCGTGTCATGTGTCGTGCGAAGTGCTGGATGAAGCGCTTCAAGTCAGCAGGCCAAGCGCAGAGATTTCTATCCATATTCAGTTTTGCCAC
>JBAXNJ010000142.1:0-4988 GCA_037133815.1 Betaproteobacteria bacterium | reverse complement strand
CCAGCGTTGGCATGATGGTGATCTCAATGATGGGCATTGCTATCTTCAGTGCTTACATGCTCTATGACATCAAACAAATCATTGATGGTGGCGAAACTAACTACATAAGTGCAACTCTGGCTCTGTACCTCGACATCATCAATGTGTTCCAAAGCCTTCTGGCACTACTTGGAATCATGGGTGGCGAGAAGGACTAACTGCAGTAAGTCACTTTGTAAATACCGCAAGTGACCGAGAAAAGACTTTCCATCTTCAAATGGCTTGATATGGATAGTCGCGCAACAGCCTACAAACTGCAAACCAATCGCACGAGTTATTCCACGGTTTTCAATTCCCGGGCTTCTTAATTAGCCAAGTTAGATATCTGCTTATGGAGTCGGACAAATAGTCCTAGTATTAACGAACGTAAGGCTTAGCAAGATAATCCTTTGATTGGGCTTCACTCCGTAACGGAGTTAATTTATCCGGATCAATACGGATCATTAAATAATTAATATGGTCGTCAATTTTAGTGAACCAGTGCCCTGTACCGGCTGGAATAACTACTACATCTCCAGCTTTAATCACTCGCGTTTCGCCACCAATTATTTCAGCCCCATTGTTGCCAGGTCCGTTGAATTCAACAACTGTTTTCTGTGTTGCTGGGCGTCTTTGCCGATTAGTAATATCGGGTCCTAAGACTAGAGTACCCGAACCTGATATTACATGGTAGACCTCACTCACATGATCATGCTCAGCAACTGAATCAGGTTGTGGTTTATCTAGTTTTTTACGATAAACCATACCAATACCAATGTGAGCCTTACCAATATTGATATCCCGCACCTGCTGATCTATCAGACGCTCAGTAATTGCTCTTTGTGTGTATGCGTTTAGCTCTTCAAGAGGTATGAATGTGCCAGGACACATTTGGCAAGTAGGCTGTGGATCTGTAGGATTAATTTTTGCTTGTGCAAAACCTTCTGTCGCAGTAAATGCAAATATTGCAGAAACTATAAGGGCGTATTTCATAGATAACTCCTACGAAGATTTAGCATATTTACCTGTTAGCTGTGGCGTTGTACCTGTCAGCCCTTTTTGCTCGTGCTCCAAACGCGTATCTCTCGCCCAAGTACGCTTTAAATCATCCTTAACACCAATAGTTAATCGCCCCATACCCTCGACCTCTAATTCCACTTTATCTCCGTCTTGGAAAGCGGAAAGGCCTCTGTGGTTAGTTCCAGTCGCGAGGATGTCACCAGGTTCAAGGGCGTGAATACTGGAGACCCACTCAATACAGCGCGGTATCTTGTGAGCCATGTCATTGGTATTAAAGTTTTGTTTGAGAATACCGTTGACCCAGAGTTTTACTTGAAGATTCTGTGGATCTTTAACTTCATCTGCGGTAACAATATAAGGACCAATCGGCGCAAATGTTGCTCGCGATTTCATTTGGTAAAAGGAGTTATTTTCTGGCTTGACACCTCTGGCAGAACCATCAATGAAGTTTACATATCCGAAAATATGATCCATCGCCTTTGAAGCAGAAATAAAGCTACCCCCTTTGCCAATAATAAGTGCCAATTCCGCTTCGCCCTCAAAGATAGTCGAAGGAATATCAGGAAGCACCATGGTGTCGCCGTTTCCGATAATGCACCCAGGTGACTTATGAAATGCGTTAATAAGTGCAGGCTCCTTACGTGTGCCGTCCTCCATGTAGTTAACCGCCATGCATTCGATATTGACTGGTTTAGGCAAAGGTGGGCGAATTTTCACTTGAGATATAGGTACAGACTTTCCATTTGCAACGGCTTTATCAATTTTTGGTCTGACCTTATCAAACGAAGCAATCAACCCATTCATTAAGTCCCCCACTCCATGATGGGGAACGTTGCTAACAACTGAGGTGACATCAACGACCCCCTGTCCTTTGATAATTCCAATTCTGTAATCATTAAACAACATGATTTTCATATAGCACCTAAGTAGTTATGGGTTTTGATGAACTGATAATAGTTAAGCTCTCTTGAATAGACAACGAAAGATCGGCTGAATTAGGTAATGTTTACCCTAATCGACTGGTAACTCCTATTCTTCCAATAATGGGACTTATAAGGAGAAGACCATGGCCATGGAACACACAGTGCTTGCAGATAGGCGATCGTTTATGAAGGTCGCTATTGGCTTTACCTCAACGCCGATGTTGACCTGGGCTACCCCTCTTGAGCTCCAATCATCTAGTGGGGATGCATTGAAAACCATTAGCTTGAATCGGTTACCCGACAACCATGAGCCTTTAATTTTGTCTGGACGTGCACTTTCGTCGAATAACAGCCCGGCTAGAAATCAAATAATTTCAATTAACGGTAGCGGCGCGAAAATAGCGACAGATGCGGATGGACGTTTCTTTTTAGAAACAACTACCGCTTCTTTCAAAAGTTCCGATTTAAGAACAACTTCGCATCTACTAACCCAAGACATGTCCGGCAATTGGCGCATGTATTTGGAAATAAAAATTTAAAAAAATCCTTGCTGCATCGCAGCAGGTAAAAACTTGGCGGCAGTGTCCCAGCGATCTACCATCCAATGCCAAGCAATATGAGCTATGAGTGCCGAGATTACGATCGTGACCATGCGATTATTTGGTTTTAAAGTAAGTAGCCTCACGATTGGAACCCCAATGAGCAGAACAACCACCTGCCCTGCCTCCACTCCCACATTGAAAGAAATCAAGGACAAGATGGCATGTGACCCCGCAAACTGCAATGTTTCATGTAATACAAAAGAGAATCCGAACCCATGAATCAAGCCAAATAAGGTACATAAGATCCAACGGCGATGTGGCTGAGGGTTCCAAATGTTTTCTAGTGCTGTAAAGACAATTGAAAAAGCAATTGCCAATTCAATCCAAGGCATAAACCACAAACCACTAGGCGCGTAACCTAAAGCTGCGGCAATCAATGTGACTGAATGAGCGATAGTGAAACTGGTAACTACTCCTAGCAACTGCATCCACTGAGTAGCGACCAAGATTAAGCAGGCAATGAATAAAAGGTGATCTGTCCCGCTAAGAATATGGGCAAACCCCATTTTTATAAAACGCCAAGAGGCTTGCCAGGGACTAGGGTTAAGTAATACCTTACCTTCTTTGGCATTGAATTCAAAAGCACTCTCAGCATTACCTAACAGCTGAAACCGCAAGTTAATCGCAACTCGCTGGGCCAATCTTTGAAGACCAAAGTCAATCTCTATGCTTGATTTTTCACTGACTATTGGATAGATTAATTCAATATCTAAGTATTGTTGGCTCCATACCAAGTTATCAGGCAAGTCCCATGATTTAGCTCTCACATGGGCTAAAGCAGATTCAAAGTCACTGAAAGCACGATTTGACGGAAGACTGATACGCGTATGGGCAATCGTGGGAGCTTGCAGAAGTTGTGTATCTTGTGAAATTCGTAAGTTATCTGTAAACCATAACTGCGCTGCTTGTTCTAGCGCGGGTTTCACATTTGGTAGATCTAAGTAAATATTTTTAACAAGTGGGAATTCAACTTCCTGCATTGCGCTTAATGGAGCACGAATCAAGAGCGTTATTTGTTTCGCATCTTGCTTCAAAAAAGTCTGAACCAGGACATCGTTTGGTATTTCATGAGACTGCGCAACAAATGACGTCCAAGGTCCTGCCAATAGGCAAACCCACGCCAATTGAATTAATACGTGCACCAAAGTTCTAGGGGTTTTCGAGTGTCTCATTTAGATTTGATCAGAATAACTTGCCAGTCAGAGGTGCCTATGCTAGTCTTAAAGAAGTAGGGATTCAGTATTCATCTGTCTTACCTATTTAAGATAGAAATAAAGGGGCCTTTCATGAAAATGCGCGCGCATTCCTCTCTCCTTACATCAGTTTTTATTGCTGTATTTGGTCTGTTAGTCTTAACGCTCGGGTTGACTGATCAACCCGTCAACGCTAAAGCAAACACTGTCAAGGCCCCCGTGTTTGAAGTAGATCCTTTATGGCCCAAGCCCCTGCCAAATCATTGGTTGCTCGGAATGGCTATCGGTGTGTGGGTGGACGAGAAAGACCATGTTTGGATTATCCACAGAGGTGCTGCCACCCTCAATGACAACGAATTAGCGCTTACGAAAAATGTAGGCGAATGCTGCGCCTCGGCTCCCCCCGTATTAGAGTTTGATCCATCGGGTCGACTTGTACAGGCATGGGGCGGTCCTGGCCCAGGGTACGAGTGGCCTGACTCCAATCACGGTATTCATATTGACCATAAAGGGAATGTATGGATTGGTGGCAATGGTGAAAACGATGCCCATATTCTGAAGTTCACGCGCGATGGCAAATTCTTAATGCAAATGGGCAAGCACAAAGGAAATAAAGGTAGCAACGATACTGAAAATTTCGGCCGTGTTGCGAAAATTTGGGTTGACCCAAAAACCAATGAAGCCTATGTTGCCGATGGCTATAAAAACAAACGTGTCGCTGTCTTAGACGCAGACACTGGAGTAATGAAACGCTATTGGGGAGCCTATGGCAACAAACCTGATGATGGTGATTTAGGAAAATACGATCCTTCCGCTGCTCCACCCAAACAATTTAGAAATCCAGTCCATTGCGTGGAAAGAAGCAATGACGGGATGGTTTACGTTTGCGACCGACAGGCAAATCGTGTTCAAGTATTTAAACCAGATGGAACATTCATTAAAGAGGCGCACTTTGCTCGTCAAACATTAGCTTCTGGGTCAGCTTGGGATCTAGCTTTTTCAAAGGATCCTCAGCAGCGATTCATTTTTCTGGCGGACGGTACTAATGAGAAAATTCGCGTAATAGTTCGGGAAACGATGATGGAGATTACCAACTTTGGCGACGGTGGTAGGCAGCCTGGTCAGTTTTTTGGCGTACATAGCATTGCTACCGACTCCAAGGGAAATATCTACATCACTGAAACCTATGAAGGTAAACGTCTACAAAAATTTGTTTACAAGGGAATGGGTGA
>JBAXNJ010000141.1:0-4991 GCA_037133815.1 Betaproteobacteria bacterium | reverse complement strand
ATGTTCAGGTGTCGTTCCGCAACAGCCGCCCACAATATTCACCAAACCATCCGCTGCAAATTCGTGCAACAGGCGCGATGTGTCAGCAGGTGTTTCATCAAAGCCTGTGTCACTCATCGGATTGGGCAAGCCTGCGTTGGGATAGCAGCTGATAAACGTGTCGCCTGCTACGCGCGCGAGTTCTTGCAAATAGGGGCGCATCAAGGCGGCACCCAATGCACAGTTCAAACCAATGGCCAAAGGCTTGGCATGGCGCACGCTATGCCAAAACGCTGTCACCGTTTGTCCGCTCAAAATGCGACCTGATGCATCGGTCACGGTGCCGCTGATGATCAAAGGCAAGCGCTCACCGCTGACTTCGAAATATTCTTCAATCGCAAACAATGCGGCTTTGCCGTTGAGCGTGTCGAAAATCGTTTCGACTAACAGCACGTCGCAACCACCTTCAACCAAGGCTTGTATTTGTTCGTAGTAAGAGAAGCGCAATTCTTCAAATGTGACGTTGCGTGCGCCAGCGTCATTTACATCGGGGCTGATGCTCGCGGTTTTGGGTGTGGGACCTAAGGCGCCCGCGACAAAACGCGGTTTGTCTGGTGTGCTGTATTTGTCGCAGGCAGCGCGGGCGATTTGTGCGGAAGCGCGGTTCATCTCGATCGCCAACTCTGCCATGTCGTAATCGGCTTGCGCAATGGTGGTTGCACCAAAGGTGTTGGTTTCAATCAAGTCGGCGCCAGCGGCCAAATAGCCTTCGTGGATATCGCGAATCACGTCAGGCCGAGTTAGGCTCAACAACTCGTTATTACCTTTTACGTCTTTGTGGAAATCTTTGAATCGCTCGCCACGGTATTGGGCTTCGGTCAATTTATAGCGCTGGATCATGGTGCCCATGGCGCCATCGAGGACGGCGATGCGCTTGGCCAAAATGGCGGGCAATTTTTGCGCGCGCGTGTAGGTGTGTGATTGCATAAGCCTTGCATTGTAAAAACACTTCTGCTGCTTACCCAAAAAAGGCTTTTGCCGTGGCATAGTTTCTCCTTTGCTGTTTTTCGGCAGTTCTCAGGTTTTTTGTTTGTCTTACATCCCCATATTGCGTGAAGTATTTGGCTATGACGCCTTTCGTGGGCCCCAAGAGGCTATCGTCAACCACGTTTGCGCGGGTGGCGACGCTTTGGTGCTCATGCCCACGGGGGGCGGCAAATCTTTGTGCTACCAAATTCCTGCGATTGCGCGCCAGCGCGCGGGGCATGGCATTGCGGTGGTCATCTCACCTTTGATTGCGCTGATGCACGACCAAGTAGGCGCCTTGCACGAGGCCGGCGTGGAGGCCGCGTTTTTAAATTCCAGTTTGAGCGGCGAAGACGCCAACACGGTCGAGCAACGCATGCGCCGAGGAGACATGACGCTTCTTTACGCCGCACCCGAGCGCGTAAACACGCCACGCTTTTTGGCACAACTCGATGATTTGTATGCGCAGGGGCATTTGAGTTTGTTTGCGATCGACGAAGCGCATTGCGTCAGCCAATGGGGCCATGACTTTCGACCCGAATACCGTGCGCTCACCGTTTTGCACGAACGCTATGCGGGTGTGCCGCGCATTGCGCTCACCGCCACAGCTGATGCCACGACGCGCGCAGACATCGTCGAGCGATTGCAATTAGAAAACGCCCAGCAGTTCGTCAGCAGCTTTGACAGGCCCAACATTCGCTACACCATCATCGAGAAGAAAGATGCGTCGACGCAGTTGTTGCGATTTATTCAGAGAGAACACACCGGCGCTTACGGACAAGACAGCGGCATTGTGTATTGCCAATCACGCAAACGGGTAGAAGAAGTCGCGCAATTACTTTGCGATGCAGGGATTGCTGCGTTGCCCTACCACGCAGGGTTGGCGGCAGCGACGCGCCAGAACAACCAAAACCGTTTTTTGCGCGAGGAGGGTTTGGTGATGGTCGCCACCATTGCCTTTGGTATGGGCATCGACAAACCCGACGTGCGTTTTGTGGCGCACTTAGATATGCCTAAAAACATCGAAGGCTATTACCAAGAGACGGGCCGTGCTGGGCGCGACGGCCAAAGTGCCGACGCGTGGATGGCCTATGGCTTGAACGATGTGGTCAACCAACGCCGCATGATCGATGAAAGCCCCGCGGGGGAAGACTTCAAACAAATCATGCGCGGCAAACTCGATGCATTGCTCGCCTTGGCCGAAGCCACCGACTGCCGTCGTGGGCGATTGCTGGGCTATTTTGGAGAAACCTACCCCAAGATGACATGTGGCAATTGCGACAACTGCCTGCAGCCTCCACAAATTTGGGACGGGACAGAAGCGGCCCGCATGCTGCTCTCGACCATATACCGCATCCACCAGCAAGACGGTAAAACCTTTGGTGCCGGCCATGTGATGGACATCTTGCGCGGCAAAGACACGGAAAAAGTCCAGCAATATGGCCATGCACGATTGAGCACTTTTGGCATTGGCGCGCAATTCACAGAACAGCAATTGCGTGGCGTGCTGCGCCAACTCATCGCCTTGGGCGCTTTGGGCGTGGATGCACAAACTTTCAGTACTCTCTATTTAACTGAAGGGTCGCGTGCAGTTCTCAAAGGTGAAATGTCAATTCGTCTGCGTGCTTCTGTTTCAACGCCCGCAGCTAGCAAATCGAAAAGCCGCGCCTCTGGCAGCGTGCACAAGCCCACTCCAACCCCATTGGATTCCACCGGCCAGGCGCGGTTTGATGCACTCAAGGCCTGGCGCGGCGAAGTAGCAAAGTCACACAACTTGCCGGCTTATGTGATTTTTCATGACGCCACCTTGGCTGCAATCGCCAAAGCGGGGCCAACCAATTTAGACAGCTTGCAAGGGATTGCCGGAATTGGCGTGAAAAAGTTGGAGGCCTATGGGCAAGAGGTATTGCGGGTGGTGGCAACTGTTGAATAAGTAATAGGCAGGTGGACTAAAATCTCCAGATTAATTAATCAAGGAGTTTCCATGTCCCAAGCAAACGACCATTCGCAAGACGGCAAACAAGATGTGGTTGAGTCCATAGTCCCTTCAATGCCGATCGTGCTTCCCCTTGCTGGTGGCGTTTTGATTTTCTTGCTGGCCTTTATTGCCGTTTTTATGGCGTAAAGCTCAGGGTTTTCAAAAAACTTTGGCTTTTTAATTGTCTGACATTACTTCTTAAAGCGCCTTTTGGGCGCTTTTTTTACATCCTTTTTCTACGTATATACTGGTTTTTATTATTCATTAGGATGCATAAGGGTGTTGAAATTCTTAGAATGCCCCACTCGCCTAAAAAGCGGTACATCGATTGAGGCCAAGGTCTTGGTAACGCCCCGCACAGGACCTTGACCTCAATTTTTAACTTTGGAGTCTTTGATGAACACACCTGCTTATGTGAAAAATCCCAAACTGATCGCTTGGGTGGCCGAAATGGCCGCCTTGTGCAAACCAGACACCGTTTACTGGTGTGATGGCAGTGAAGAGGAATACCAACGCCTTTGCCAGCAGTTGGTAGATGCAGGCACTTTCAAAAAGCTCAACCCAGCCAAGCGCCCAGGCTCTTACCTCGCTTGGTCAGACCCCAGCGACGTGGCGCGCGTGGAAGACCGCACCTTCATCTGTTCTGAGAAAAAAGAAGACGCCGGCCCCACCAACAACTGGATGGCGCCCGCCGAGATGCGCGCCACCTTGCATCCTTTGTTCGACGGAAGCATGAAAGGTCGCACCATGTATGTGGTGCCTTTCAGCATGGGCCCCATGGGTTCACACATTGCCCACGTCGGTATCGAACTCTCTGACAGCGCCTATGTCGCAGTCAACCAACGCATCATGACCCGCATGGGCAAAGCGGTGTATGACGTGATCGGCACCGACGGCGCTTTTGTACCTTGCGTGCACACCGTAGGGGCACCTTTGGCTACTGGTCAAGCCGATGTGAAATGGCCTTGCAACAAAACCAAATACATCGTGCACTACCCAGAAACACGTGAGATTTGGTCTTGCGGGTCTGGCTACGGTGGCAATGCTTTATTGGGTAAAAAATGTTTTGCCTTGCGCATCGCCTCCAATATGGGTCGCGACCAAGGGTGGTTGGCCGAGCACATGCTCATCTTGGGTGTGACCAATCCTCAAGGCAAAAAATACCATGTGGCTGCGGCTTTTCCAAGTGCATGCGGTAAAACCAATTTTTCGATGTTGGTGCCACCAGAAGGCTTCAAAGGTTGGAGGGTCACCACCATCGGCGACGACATTGCATGGATCAAGCCGCACTCAGACGGCAAGCTCTACGCCATCAACCCAGAAGCCGGTTACTTTGGTGTTGCCCCCGGCACCAACTTCCACACCAACCCCAACTGCATGGCCAGTTTGGACAAGAACGTGATCTTCACCAACGTCGCACTGACCGACGATGGCGACGTGTGGTGGGAAGGCATGGAAAAGGACACTGGCAAATTGCCCGACCATTTGATCGACTGGCAAGGCAAAGATTGGACCCCCGCGATTGCCAAAGAAACTGGCGCCAAGGCAGCGCACGCCAATGCGCGCTTTACCGTTGCCGCCACCAATAACCCAGCGCTCGACGCGCAGTGGGACGACGCCAATGGCGTAGCGATTGACGCGTTTATCTTTGGCGGCCGTCGCTCGACCACCGTGCCACTCGTCACCGAAGCGCGCAATTGGACAGAAGGCGTCTACATGGCGGCCACCATGGGCTCAGAGACCACCGCCGCAGCGGCCGGTCAACAAGGCATCGTGCGCCGCGATCCATTCGCGATGTTGCCTTTCATGGGCTACAACATGAGTGACTATTTCCAACACTGGCTCAATATGGGCCAAACGCTCAAAGCCTCTGGCACCAAAGTGCCTTCTATCTATTGTGTGAACTGGTTCCGTAAAGGCGAAGACGGCAAATTTGTTTGGCCAGGCTATGGCGAAAACATGCGCGTCTTGAAGTGGATGATCGATCGCATCGAGGGCACGGCCAAAG
>JBAXNJ010000140.1:0-4991 GCA_037133815.1 Betaproteobacteria bacterium | reverse complement strand
CGCTCAGCAGGACTGATTAACTAGTTCGTATGGGTTGTATTGTTCAAAATATAAGTTTTAACCACGCCAACGGTAATAAAGCATTAAAAAATATTTCTTTTTCTGTGAATTCTGGTGAAAGTATTGCCATTATTGGTGCTTCTGGCTCAGGTAAAACCACATTATTGAATTTGCTATCCACTGCTTTAAAACCAACAACTGGCTTTATCGAACATAACGGTAGTAATCCATGGCTTGTTCCAAAAAAGGCTTTGAAAAAGATCCGCTCAACGATAGGTACGGTGCATCAATCACCACCTATTCCATCTCAGCAGCGGGTTGTGACGGCAGTTCTGGCAGGGCGATTAGGGCAATGGTCGCTTTTTAAGTCCGTAATTTCGCTAATTTATCCCTTGGATATTTTGGGTCCACATACTTGCTTAGAGCGTTTGCAGTTAGGGGATCGATTATTTGATCGCTGCGACTGCTTGTCTGGTGGACAACTTCAGCGCGTAGGTGTTGCCCGCGTTCTTTACCAAGCGCCACAACTGTTATTGGCTGATGAACCTGTTTCGGCGATGGATCCTGTTCTCTCTGATTCAGTGATCAGTCAACTAATAAATGAAACCGTCTCGCGTAATGCCACCTTAATCGCCAGCTTACACGCTATAGACATCGCACTTCGTTGGTTTCCGCGCATCATAGGCATTAAAAATGGTGAGATTGCATTTGATTTACCTCCAGCAGTAGTCACTGAAAGTATGCTAAAAGAACTGTACGCATCAGAAATGGGTAACTTGCCTATGCAAGCAAATAGGGGCGTTTAGTTAGCGAAGTTATGAAACACCATTCAAGCTCTGGTAAACCGTATATTTCTGATCCTGCAGCATCCAGTCGCCTGACGTTGATAGCAGTTTCTTTGGTTATCTTATGGCCCATGTTGGAGTTAGCGCAGTTTCAGCCATGGCTATTACTAAACCCTGAAAATATTGAAGTATTGGGTAATTTTTTAGTTCAATTTATTCCGCCAAATACAGAAGCCGACTTCCTGCGAATCGTGTTGGTCGCCACTATTGAAACATTAGCGATGGCTACTGCGGGAATTGCTTTGGCAATATTGATTGCCGTGCCATTGGGGTTGACCATCTCTCACAGCTTATCAATTTCAAGAATAGGCCCAGGATCAAATTATTTATTTTCAAAATTTGTCCGATTCATCGCACGCTTTTTAATGCTATTTTTACGAGGGATTCCAGAAATCGTGTGGGCTTTATTGCTTGTAAGAATATTCGGGCTAGGCCCAACAGCAGGTGTATTAGCAATTGCTATTACATATGGCGGAATGCTATCTAAGGTATATAGCGAAATTTTAGAGTCAGGTAACACCCTACCCGCTAGAGCTTTATTGGTCTCAGGAAGTGGACGCCTTGCGGCTTTTTTTTATGGCTTATTACCCAGCACAGCGCAAGAACTAGCCTCTTACACCGTTTATCGCTGGGAGTGCGCGGTTAGAGCGTCAGTGGTTGCAGGATTTGTAGGGGCTGGCGGTCTTGGCCAACTCATGGACCAGTCTATGAAAATGCTCAACGGTGGAGAGGTTTCAACCATATTGGTTGTATTTTTTATTCTGGTGCTACTTGCAGACAATATTAGCCTGCTGATAAGAAAGCAGTTGGAATGAGTACGTTAACGGATTTAAAAATAGCGCGGCAGTTTTGTCTAAAGTGTCTTGTTATTTTTTTCATCATTATTTGTTTGACAGTTTGGAGCTTTGCCTACCTTGGACTCAACCCAATACGTTTTTTTTCGTTTTATGCGGATTCAAATATTGCTCCCTTCATCGCGCGATTCTTTTCACCTGATTTAAGCACTCCTTATTTACTGAAAATTGGTAGTGGCATTCTTGAAACACTTTCAATTTCTGCGATTGCGACATTGCTGGCGTCCATCATAAGTATAGGTTTGGCACTCCCTACTGCTGGGAGATTTGGGCCCACCGCTAAATCCATGATACGTTTTTTATGCAATTTTTTACGATCTGTTCCAGAACTTGTTTGGGCAACTATCATGGTTTTAGCGGTAGGACTTGGGCCTTTCGCAGGAACACTAGCTTTGACACTTCATACCGCCGGTGTACTGGGTCGACTGTTCGGCGAAACATTAGAAAACCATCCAACAGCAAATAACACCGCCTTGATCAATTCAGGTTCAGGAAGAGTTGCCGCATTTTTATACGGAACTCTTCCAGGCATTTATCCACAACTGCTTTCTTACAGTCTTTATCGCTGGGAAATGAATATCCGCATGGCAACCATTCTTGGTTTTGTTGGCGCCGGCGGACTTGGACAAATGTTGTTCTACGAGCTTGCACTTCTGCGTGAGCCGAAAGCCTCAACCGTTATTATTGCGATGCTGTTTTTAGTTATGGTTGTAGATGCCATTAGTAACAAACTCAGAGCAGCCCAGTTACACAGCATGGGCTAGCAAGCCATAACAACTATCTTAGAAAAAAAGAAAATGCAACCGTCATTAATGCAGGAGGTTCTAGCTGGCCTCCAATCCTCACCACCTTTTATTTC
Source organism: Betaproteobacteria bacterium (assembly GCA_037133815.1). Lineage (GTDB taxonomy): Bacteria > Pseudomonadota > Gammaproteobacteria > Burkholderiales > Burkholderiaceae_C > Limnohabitans. The sequence goes on along the minus strand of JBAXNJ010000140.1, from coordinate 2,433 downwards.
GCCAAAGTTTTTTTACGATGAACTAGGCTCAAAACTTTTTGAAGCCATAACATTACTTGATGAGTACTATCCAACCCGTGTTGAGAAATCCATCATGCAGTTGTATGCTCAAGACATTGCAAATGCTGTGCATGGTTGCGATGTATTGATAGATTTAGGCGCTGGTAATTGCGCTAAGGCCAGCGAATTGTTTGACACGATCAAGCCCACAAAATACAGGGCCATTGATATTTCTAAAGAATTTCTCGAATTAGCTCTAATTGATTTACAAAAACGCTTTCCGAAGATTGAGATGGAATCGCAAATATGCGACTTAAGCGAGCAACTCGAAATTCCAGATTTGGTGGGTGAGAAAAAACTATTTTTCTATCCTGGCTCTTCTATCGGTAATTTTGACCCACACAAAGCCAGTAATTTTTTAAATAATATCGCCACGCTATGCAATGGAAATGGCGGTCTTTTAATTGGAGTTGATTTAGAGAAAGACGACAAAATTCTTAACAATGCATATGACGATTCACTTGGTGTTACTGCTGCGTTCAACTTAAATGTTTTACGCCATATCAATCGTGTCATCAGTAGCAACTTTAATACTTCAAACTGGCAGCATTACGCCATATTCAATAAAACCCAATCACGTATAGAGATGTATCTCAGAGCTCTACAAGATGCAGAAATAATTTGGCCAAATGGAATGCGGCGCTTTAAAGCAGGCGACTTGATACATACAGAAAATAGCTACAAATACACCCAAGCATCTTTTACTGAAATGTTGCGCGATGCCGGCTTTAAAAACATACACACCTGGACAGACGCGAAAGAATATTTCTTAGTCTGCTACGCAAGTGCAAAAGCTTGAAAAAACCTTATTTCAATAAACTATTGACTAACTTGCGGATGGATTGCATTTCAAACTCTGGTAAGACGTATTTTTTTCGCGCTTGAATATGTCGCTCTAAGGACTTATAAAAGTCAGGACTTGTCTCTGCTTGTACTAACAACTTAGCCAGTTCAATTTCATTGCCAACTGGAAAATACCCAGGATAATCGTCTCCAAGAAGTCCACGGTTGCCAGCAATGTCCGATGCAATTACCGGAATACCTATTGCGATCGCCTCAGACACCACATGCGCCCCACCTTCCATAAAACTAGATATCACCATCAGGTGGCAACGCGATAGTTGATTTAGGGTCTCCTTATGGCTGCATTCATCAAGCCACTCATAGCGTTTTAATTGCGCGCTATAAGTGACGGCTTGTTCGCGCATTTCCTCGCTCATGGCTTTGCCTAAGTGAATAACGCGGATATGGCTCTCGTCAGGAAGCAAACCAAGGGCGCGCGCAGAACAAAACGGATCTTTCTCTGGCCTGAGGTGGCCTATGACACTCACTAAAAAACTTTTACGCAACAACGCTTTGCGTTTGATAGATTTAATGGATTGATAAATCACATGGGTTTTAAATCGCTGGTCTTTAGGAATGGAATGCACGGCAGCTGATTGCAGCACCACTATTGCATCCGCAATTTCCATAGATCTAGGTACTTCAGAATGCGTCTCCATATCGCGGTATAAATCCGTTCCCGTCACTATCAAAATAATTGGTTTTTCAGGAAAGGCTTCTTTAAATAAGTTGATGGACTGATGGCTTCTTAATGCATGCAAAGCGATAAGCAGGTCAGTTTTATTTCCGGACCACGATTCAGTTATTCGAATTGAAAACCCTAATTTTTTAAGAAACTGCTCCCAACGCAGGGCAGTCATGCGGTTTCCATGCAAACTCCCGGGGGGCGCAGGGGTCACAATTTCAATAAGGGGTGAAATAGCTTTTATTCCTGTTTGAGTAATTTCAAGATTCTGGCATCAAGTGAATTACAGATTCCAATCGCGCCAAAGGATCTATTTCACTAAGAAGTTGCAACTTTAGTTCGGCGCTCAGGGCAATAGCCTCCGCATAGCGGTTAGCTAACCACCCACATTGGTCTAATTGGTAAGGGGCAAAAATGGGTAGCTGATCAATAACACCTTGCCGTTGGGCAGACGCGATGACCTTACCGAGCCTATCTGCATGGGCCTGCAGCTTAGGTGGGACTTCAACCTCTGGGTCCTGCGCTAAATAACTCACGCTACCTTGCCATACCCCATATGGGCCAGGTTGCACATCATGCAATTGAAAACGCAAGCCACCTTGGCATAAGACCCGAAAGTAATTAGCTTGCACTTGTTCAAATTCTCTGATGTGCGCCATGCATCCCACACTGTGCAAAGTAGGTACTTCGCCGGGGACCTGAACTTCGCTGCCTTGTTTTATCCACGCAATACCAAAAGGTATTTGCTGTTGTTGGCATCGTTTCATGAGATCGAGGTAGCGCACCTCGAAAATTTGGAGGGACAGCATTCCATCTGGAAATATGCCGTGTGAGAGGGGAAAGAG
>JBAXNJ010000139.1:0-5016 GCA_037133815.1 Betaproteobacteria bacterium | reverse complement strand
ATAGAAAACACTGCTACGCTGAATAAATCGAATGCGTGGAAATAGACCTCAAATTCCGTATGAATTTCAGGCACAGATTCCAAAATGATGCCAATGACATTGGCCACCACCAATAGGGCCACAAAAACTTCAACAAAGTGGCTGTATTTGTCAGGGACGGCACCGTCCATGATTTCATAGGCTCTTCGACGAATGCGATTTATAGATGTCATGGTCAATTAGCCCTTCATGACAGTCTTGTTTTGCGCACGCTGAAGCATGGCTTCGACCTGAACATCTGATAAGCGGTAATGGGCTTGTAGGCGTTTGAGCGTTTCTTTCTCTTCTTCTGAGACAACGCCATCAGAGAATATCTCGCGAATTTGCGCTTCAAAGGCGGCCTTTTTACGAGCGACTTGGTTGGAGAAGGCAGAGGCCACGATACCGGTCATGATGGCAGCCATACACACGCCTAAGAAACCGGTAATCAGTGCGATTGCTTCACCTGCTTTTGTCACCGGCTCTACGTTGCCATAACCCGAGGTAATGGTGATGATGGCCCAATAAATGGAATGCGGAATCGTTCCAAAAAACTCGGGTTGTTCATGCCCTTCAGCAAAGTGCATAAGCGAAGCAGAGACAACGGTCGCGATGGTGAGTAAGAAAACGGCAGAACCAAAAGCTTGGCGTTCAGAGTAGACCGCTTGAAATAAATCTTGCAATGCCGTGTTGTATTTCGAGAGCTTCAAAATACGTAACAGGCGCAGCACGCGCAAGATGCGCAAATCCAAATATGGAAAGAAGATATGCATGTAGTAAGGCATGGTGGCAAAGAAGTCCACCAAACCAAACGGGCTGAAGATGTATTGGCGACGACCTTTCCAGCTGCCGCCTTCAGTCACTGTAAATTTGGCACCCAAAGACCACACTCGGGCGATGTATTCCGTAGTGAAGAACATCACACTCCAGAACTCGAGTTCGTGGAAGAAATCTTTGTAAACGGCATGTATTTCAGGCACCGAATCCAAGATGACCGCAGAGCAATTGACCAACACTACGATGGTGACGGCAAGTTCTACCCAGCGGCTTGATGCATGCTTGGGCGAGCCGTCCATGATTTCCATCAGGGTATGTTTAAAGCCAGAAGTCATTATTTTTATAAAGCGAAATATGCTAAAGCCTAGGCTTAAAAGAAGATGCCACCCCTTTAAGGGAGTGGCATTCAGTTTACAAAGAAAATATCAAAAGTTTTATGACGATTTGTTTTGAATCTTGTGCCAAAGGTCTAGTTCGTGCTCAGACAAATGGTGCTTGTCAGCGGCAAGCCTTTCAAACTCATCCCGATCCGTGTGAACGCCAAGTTGTCGAATTTGACCGAGCAAAGCTTTGAAATGTTCGACGGCGAGTTCAGGCTTTTCAGCAATTCTGTGAACTGGCCAAGGGTTGCGTTCTTCGAGTTCGTGTTCTTTGATCACGGTCTCAATCAATGCGTTTACCTCTTCAATCGTGAGGTGTAAGCGTTTAGCTTCACTGCGAATAAGCAAGGCTTCTTCTTCATCGATGTGTCCATCTTTCAAGATCGCAAACAAATTTGCCTTTAAGGCGTCACGCTCTTTTGCCAATTCGTCACTGAACGCAGATGCCAGTAAAGCAGCAGGGATGGCAAAAATACCAATACCTACCAGCGCCATGATGGTTGTCATCGCACGGCCTATCGGTGTCACGGGGGAAATATCGCCGTAGCCCACTGAGGCCAAGGTAATCACAGCCCAGTAAATAGAGTTAGGAATGTTGTCAAACTTTTCAGCTTGCGCTTCGTGTTCAAACAAATAGCCCAAGCTCGCGGTAAGCACCACCAACAACATCATGATGAATGCCGCTGAACTGATCATGGGCCACTCGCGTTTGATCACTCTGAAAAGCGTGGCCGTTGCGTCGTTACCGCGGGTGAGTTTGAGCAATCGCGCCAAACGGAAGACTCGCAAGAAACGCAAATCAATCAGGTGGTGCAGCAAGACTTCAAGGAAGAAGGGCAGGATCGCCAAAAAGTCAATAAAAGTTGAAGGGGAACGGAATTGCTTGAAACGCCCTGCAACAGCGCCTTTAAAACCGGGCTCCTCGGGGGCAGCATAAATGCGCATGAAGAATTCAATTGTGAATATGCCCACGGCTACAGCGTCTAAGACGACAAACTGCATAGCCAATACATAGGAGATGCTTTGCACGGATTCCAAGATCACGGCCAACACAGACAACAACACCCAAACTGCGATAAATACTTCAAATATCACTTGGGCAGTTCCACCAAACGGGCTTGGAAAAACCAATGCATGCACTTTTTGGCGGAAAGAGCGGCCTTTGTTGAGTTCTTTGAATTCCGCGATAGCCGGAATGATTATGCGAAAGAGCTTCAAGATTCGCAACAAACGCAAGAACCGCAAAATTCTTAAGTCAAGCGGAACACCTAAAAACTTTAAGTAAAACGGAGCAATCGCAAGGAAGTCAATAATCGCAAATGGACTTTTTATGAATGCAAGACGTGCATGCTTGCGAGCTTTAAATTCCTCGTCTTCAGGCGCGAGGTATAAGCGAAGGATATATTCAATAGTGAATACGATCACCGAGAAAATATCAAAAATCTCAAATTTAAGTTGATTCGGCTCGAAAACTGCCGGCACATGTTCAAACATCAAAGAAAACAAATTGGCAATGATCAGCAAACTGATCCATTTGTCCAAAGACTTTTGGTAGTTGCCAGGAATATTTGGATCCAACAGCCAGGCATACAACCACTTGCGCATGGGCAAGTCTTTAGAGATGTCGGCTTCTACTTCCTCGTTTCCCAGCAGTGCGTGAACGTCGAGGTTTTTTAAGAATTGGTCTTTAGATGTTGACATGGGGCACCTCAGAAATCAAACTCAGCAACTTTGATGGCATAACCGCCTTTGTCGCACACCGAGACGCGCAACTGCATTTTGTAATCGATGGGGTCTGCATCGATCAGTTGCGATCCCACAAATGGAATGGCAGAACCGGGTGGGGTGGGCTTTAGATCTTCGATCACGATAGCCCCTGCTGTGGTCAAGTCAGTTGGAATACATTTTTCAATCAACTGCGGGGGCTTATTGAAAAAGATGTTGCTTTGATTCTTGAGATCGGTGTTTTTCATGATGTAGTCAAGACACGCACCCCAAGCGCCCAAAACAGGAGCATCAGACTTTGCAGCATCGTCGGAAGGCTTGACCCCACCTTTGCAGGCTTCGATTTTGTAATCTGCCTCAAAACGTTTGGTGCCTTGTTCGGTTAACCACTCAACCCAGGCTTCGCCGTTTGATTTGGCGACTTCGGTTTTTTTAGCTTCGGTGAAGTTCATGATGCCTAACCATGTGACCGCAACAAGAATAAAAGCCATGAATAATAAAAACCACCAGTTGGTCCCCGTGTCAACCGGGGGGTGTGTATGGTGTGGGTGTTCAGGTGATGTTTCCATAATTTTTTAGCAGTTGTATGTGGAAAAGCAACTTTATTGCCAAAAACAATAAAGTCAATCAATGTTGCAAAAGATGATAACGGATTAGTTTTGCGAGCTTCTATGCGCCCAAGCGGTGGTGTTTTTCTCAATATAGCTAAATAGTTCATACATTACCATGGCCATAGCACCCACGACTACTAATCCAGCAAATGCCAATCCCATTTGCATAGCAGAGCCCGCAGATATCAGTAAATACCCGATACCTTCATTGGCTGCAGTCATTTCTGACACCGTAGTACCAACAAAAGCCAGAGTAATAGCTACTTTGAGCGAGCCAAAGAAATAAGGCATGGAGCGGGGCAAGCCCACTTTGACCAATACGTCCCAGCGTTTGGCGCCCAAAACGCGCAACACATCTTCTAACTCAGGCTCAAGCGTAGCTAGGCCAGTCGCGATATTCACCATGATCGGAAAAAAGCTGATCAAAAACGCAGTCAATATCGCTGGCCCGACACCAATGCCAAACCACACCACCAAGATGGGCACAAAGGCCGCTTTGGTCAAAGCATTAAAGCCCGTCAGCAAGGGGTAGACCGCGGCATAAGCCAAACGTGAACTGCCGATGACAAACCCAAGCAACACGCCCACTACGATGGCAATACCAAAGCCCGCCATCGTGACCCAAAAGGTGCGCCAAGCATGCGCAGCAATCACATCTCGAAACTCAACCGTTTGCTGCCAAATACGCAGTGGGCTCGGGAAAATAAATTCCGATACCGAGAAAGCACTGCAAATAATTTGCCACAAAGCGATGGTGAGGATTAACAAGCCCCAAGGTGCGTAACGTTCTAATTGTTTTTGATTCATGATTTTCTGATCGCCCCAATGTGGCTGCGCAGCTCGTGCACGATGTCGGTGAATGCCGGTGTGTAAGTGACCTCTAGGTCACGCGGGCGTGGTAAGTCGATCTGGCGTTTCACAACAAAACGCCCTGGGCTTTTGCTCATCACATACACGGTATCGGCCAGAAACACGGACTCGCGCAGGTCGTGGGTCACGAGAATCACATTGAATTTTTGCTCTGTCCACAGATCGCGCAGGATGCACCAAAGTTCTTCACGGGTAAAAGCATCGAGCGCGCCAAAAGGCTCGTCGAGTAGCAGCATCTTGGGTTCATGGATAAGCGCACGGCAAATGCTGGCGCGTTGTTGCATACCGCCAGAGAGTTCCCAAGGAAATTTACGCTCGTACCCATCCAAACCTACAGTTTGCAAAAGTTTGATAGCGCGCGCTTCAAACTCTTGTTTACGCGCTTTGAATTGCGTACGAAAGGGCTCGACGATTTCAAGCGGTAACAAAACGTTGTCGAGTGTGGTGCGCCAAGGCAAAAGGGATGGCGCTTGAAACGCCATGCCACTGATCTTGAGCGGCCCCGTGACGGGCTGGTTGTCTACAAAGATCTCACCACGACTGGGCTTTTTCAAGCCCGTGGTGAGCTTCATAAAGGTGGACTTACCGCAACCTGAAGGCCCCACGATGGCAATGAACTCGCCTTGTTTGACCTG
>JBAXNJ010000138.1:0-5032 GCA_037133815.1 Betaproteobacteria bacterium | reverse complement strand
GACGAGTAGCCAGCGAAGTTGCTCTCCGTTTACGCGGCAAACACAAGGCCATTTATACGCCTCACGTCGATACCGGTGACTTCATCGTCATTATCAACGCCTCCAAAATCAAAGTCACTGGCGCTAAGCCTTTGGACAAGATTTACTACCGCCATTCGGGTTTCCCAGGCGGCATTTCCTCTACCAATTTCCGTGACATGCAAGCCAAGCATCCTGGCCGCGCGCTTGAAAAAGCCGTCAAAGGTATGTTGCCTAAAGGCCCACTTGGTTACGCCATGATTAAAAAACTCAAGGTTTATGGCGGTGCAGAGCATCCCCATACCGCCCAGCAACCTAAGGTGTTGGATATCCCCGCCTTGGCACCTAGGAGCGCAAAATGATCGGTGAATGGAACAACGGCACTGGCCGTCGCAAATCAAGTGTTGCCCGCGTCTTCATGAAAAAAGGCACGGGCCAAATCAAGATCAATGGCAAAGACATCGCCGAGTATTTCGGCCGTCAAACCTCGATCATGATTTCCAAGCAACCCCTGATGCTCACCAACAACGGCGAAGCTTTTGACATCCAAGTCAATGTGCACGGCGGTGGTGAGTCTGGCCAAGCAGGTGCAGTGCGCCACGGTATCACCCGCGCTCTGATCGACTATGACGCAACGCTGAAGCCCGTCTTGTCGGCCGCAGGTTTCGTGACCCGCGATGCACGTGAAGTGGAACGTAAAAAGGTCGGCTTGCACTCTGCTCGTCGCCGCAAGCAGTTCAGCAAGCGTTAATTGTTTTCTGTTTTGCCCAAAAGCCGCAAGGTTCGCCTTTGCGGCTTTTTTTAATGACCACATTGGCTTTTTAGTTACTGCTGGGCAATTCCCGACTAAACCGCTATACTTTAAATATTGCTTTTGGAGAACTTTATGAGTGCCGTTGCTGAAAACATCCAGACTGAGATGCCTGAACCTATTGTGTTTACCGATAGCGCTGCGGCCAAGGTGGCTGATTTGATCGCCGAAGAGGGCAACCCAGATTTGAAATTACGCGTGTTTGTGCAGGGTGGCGGTTGCTCAGGTTTTTCTTACGGCTTCACGTTTGATGAAATCGTCAACGAAGACGACACCACGATGTCAAAAGCCGGCGTGTCTTTGTTGATCGACTCGATGAGCTACCAGTACTTGGTTGGCGCTGAGATTGATTACAAAGAAGATTTGCAGGGCGCGCAGTTTGTGATCAAAAACCCTAACGCCACAACAACTTGTGGTTGCGGCTCTTCTTTCTCGGCATAGGCCAAGTCTGATTTAAGCCGGAAAAATTCCACCCAGTATGCGGGCGCCTTTGGCGCCCGTTACTTTTGGTGCGTTGCTTGTAAGACCAAGTACGGTTTGGCGGGCTAGCCATGCAAATGCGGTGGCTTCGACCTGAAGGGGCAGCATGCCTCGTTCACCTGAAGAAAGTACTTGGCAATTGGGAAGCGTGGCTTGCAGACGCTCCATCAAAAAACCATTGAGTGCGCCGCCGCCACACACGATCAATTCTTTAGCGCCATGGGCGTAGCGCAGCACATCGTTTGCGCAAGCTAGTGCGGTGAACTCGGTCAAGGTGGCTTGCACATCCACAGCCGATACGTTTGTGAAGTTCGCTAGATGCGATGCCAACCACTTTGGATGGAACAAATCGCGACCTGTGCTTTTGGGAGGTGTCTGCTGCAAAAAAGCCTCGGCCATCTTGGCCTGAAGCAAAGGGACATGAACTTGCCCACTTCTTGCCCACTGGCCGTTATCGTCAAAGGCAAGCCCGCGGTGCTGCATGCACCAATGGTCCATCAGCGCATTACCAGGGCCGCAGTCAAAACCAATGACATCGCCATTGGCGTGCAGCACACTCAAGTTGGCGATGCCACCGATATTGAGTACGCATACGGTCTCATTTGGTTGCGCAAATACGCCTTGGTGAAATACCGGAACCAAGGGAGCACCTTGACCACCCGCGGCGATGTCGCGGCTTCGAAAATCTGCCACAACCGCGATGCCTGTGAGTTCAGCTAACAACGATGGGTTATTCAACTGCGTGGTGTAACCAATGCCATCATGCGCGCCGGGTTGATGCCGCACCGTTTGTCCGTGGGCACCAATGGCGCGGATCTGCGAGGCTTGTAATTGGGTGGCGTCTAGCAATGCCTGAACAGCTTTTGCGTAAACCGCTGTTAATGCATTGGCCGCAAGTGCGGAGCGATGAATTTCGTTGTCTGCTGGGGTGTTTAAAGCCAACAAGCTTTGCTTGAGGTCTGGTGCAAATGGCAATGCCACATGTGCCAAAACTTTTAAAGGTAAGCGTGAAAAATCCACCAACACTCCATCGACGCCGTCGAGCGAGGTGCCCGACATCAAGCCGATGTAGTGCTCGGACATTTACTCTGCGCGGCTGGCTTGTAGGGAGGCTGCTGCAGCCAAATCCACTTTGGCTAGAGAAGCTTGGCGCTTGAACTGCTCGCGCGCCGTAGCAGAAATTTCGGTGGACTCGCTTTTACGCGCCATAGTGAGTGGGTCTTGGTGACGTCCGTTGACGCGAAATTCAAAATGCAGATGCGGTCCAGTAGCCCAACCCGTTGCGCCCACCAATCCAACGGTTTGGTTTTGGGACACTGTTTGACCGCGCTTGACCATGATGCGACTCAAATGTGCGTAGACCGTAGTGTGGCCATTGGCGTGTTTCACCATCACCACATTGCCGAAACCGCCTTGCTCACCTGCTACATCGACTACGCCACGTCCAACGCTACGCACGGGAGTGCCGGTAGGAGCAGCGTAGTCGACTCCCAAATGGGCACGCCACGTTTGCAAAATAGGATGGAAGCGCATTTTGAAACCGCTGGTCACACGTGAAAACGCAAGTGGAGACGCCAAATAAGCGCGACGCAAACTCATGCCTTCGGCGTTGTAGTAACCGCCTTCTTTGGGGCTGTCTTTGGCATCTGGGTCTTTGAACCAGAACGCTTGGTGTGTTTTGCCGTTGTTCACAAACTCGGCAGACACCACGCGGCCTGCGCGCAAAGTTTCACCGTCTGCTTCTAGCGACTCGTAGACGACTGAGAAGCGATCGCCCTTGCGTAAAGCGCGGTGAAAGTCGATGTCGCCAGCAAAGATGTCGGCTAACTGCACCGCCACGCTGTCAGGAATATTCGCGTCGTCGGTGGCTGCAAACAAAGAGCTTTGGATGGTGCCGCTCCCCAAGCGCTGGTTCGCTTGGAGGGGCGCTTTTTCTAGTTGTTCGGTGAAGGTGTCGCCAACACGGGTGACGACCCAGCGGCTGAACTGGTCGGAGCCGTCAGTAGCCCAACGCACGGTCATGCGGTTGAGTTGGTGGCCGGCATTGGTTTCTACGCTGACCAAACGCGCGGCGCGGCCGAGCAGGTTTTGGCGCGCAACAGCGGAAGTGCGTAAAAAGCCAGCCGCTTGCGCGTCACTCACGCCTAGGCGGTTGAGCAGGCTGTCTGCTGTGTCATTGGTGCGGCTGAGATCTGAGCGGAACAACAGCAAGGCTTTATCCGCCGAGCTGCTTGTTTGCGTGAGAGCGGTGACAGTCTCCAACACAGAGCGCACTGGCGTGTTGTCCAAGGTCGCATCTAAGCCCGCAATCGCCAAAGCACCACCACCCGCCAACGACAAAACAACGGCAACAGCTGCCATCGCGCGTTTGGGGTGCGTTTTGTAAAACGTCAGTGGATGCAAAAGGTTTCTCCGAGGGCGAACATGCCGACTAAAATTCAGCCTAAATGCCAGCCCACTAGTATAGCCGTTTGGGCAATAAACCTATATGAATCAAATACCTGTAACAAACTCCTCCAGCATTGCATCCATGAGCGATGCAGTACAACACGCTTTGGCCGTCACTTTGCGCGGTTGCGAGGAGCTCATTCCCCAAGACGCTTGGGTGAAAAAACTCGTCAAGTCCGAAGCGACGGGGCAGCCCTTGCGTATCAAATTGGGGCTAGACCCCACCGCGCCAGACATCCATATCGGTCATACCGTCGTACTCAACAAAATGCGCCAGTTACAAGATTTGGGACACCAAGTCATTTTCTTGATCGGCGACTTCACCAGCTTGATCGGCGACCCTTCTGGTCGCAACAGCACCCGCCCGCCGCTCACGCCTGAGCAAATCAAAGAAAACGCAGAGACTTATTACAAACAAGCGTCCTTGGTGCTCGACCCTGAAAAAACCGAGATCCGCTACAACAGCGAGTGGAGCCTGCCCTTGGGCGCCATGGGCATGATCCAACTCTCGGCCAAATACACCGTGGCGCGCATGATGGAGCGAAACGACTTTCATGACCGTTTTAAAGCGGGCACACCTATCAGCGTGCATGAATTTTTGTACCCACTGATGCAGGGCTATGACTCAGTCGCTTTGAAGTCTGATTTGGAGCTCGGCGGCACAGACCAAAAATTCAACCTACTGATGGGTCGCCATTTGCAAGCCGAATACGGCCAAGAGCCGCAATGCATTTTGACCATGCCTTTGCTTGAGGGTTTGGACGGCGTCGACAAAATGTCCAAGTCTAAAAACAACTACATCGGCATCAACGAGGCGCCCAACACCATGTTCGCCAAAGTCTTGTCGATTTCTGATGTGTTGATGTGGCGCTGGTATACCTTGCTGTCTTTCCAGTCCTTGGACGCGATTGCTGCGCTCAAGCGTGAAGTAGAAAACGGTCGCAACCCCAAAGACGCCAAAGTGGCTTTAGCCAAAGAAATCACCGCACGCTTTCACGGTGTGGCGGCAGCAGACGCAGCCGAGCAAGATTTCATCAACCGTAGCCAAGGCGGCGTGCCTGATGTGATTGACGAAGTGGCGGTCGGCGGAGCACCGCTTGGCATTGCAGCATTGCTGAAAAATGCAGGCCTCGCACCCTCTAGCAGCGAAGCGAACCGATTGATAGAAGGCAACGGTGTGCGCGTGGACTCGAGCGTGGTGACCGACAAAGGCTTGAAGTTGCCCGCGGGAACGTATGTGTTGCAAGTTGGCAAGCGCAAATTTGCGCGTGTCAC
>JBAXNJ010000137.1:0-5047 GCA_037133815.1 Betaproteobacteria bacterium | reverse complement strand
GCGTGGTGTCAGTCGCAAATTCAATGGTCGATCCTGGCACGCCTTCTTGTAGTCCGTTGCAGCACTTCGGATTGGAGGGGTGGGTGTAGACGATTAACTTGCGGCGGTTGATCTCGTCCATGATAGGCACGAACAACGCGTCGCCTAACCACTTTCCGTCATAGCTGGTCAGCATGGCAATGCCTTGGGCCTTGAGCACATCGCAGCTGTAGGCAATTTCTTTCAACGCACCGTCTACATCGAGCATAGGCAAGGTGGCAAAGAAACCAAATTGTTTGGGGTAGTCACGTGCGCGTTGTGCACCGTATTCATTGCTGATGCGCGCCATGCGCCGCATAGTCTCCGCATCGCCAAAACTTGCGGCGGGTGTGGTGGGGGAGGTGATGGAGTATGTAACGCCTGCTTGCGCCATATCGTCCAAGGTTTTGTTGAGCGACCAATTGCGTGCAGGGGGTTCAGCCAGTTTGCGGGCTTCGAGTTCCTTTAAATACGCTGGCGCCCATACATGGTGGTGCACGTCGACCAAGTCGCGTTTGGCTTCAAGAGGCGACGCATTGATTGGTTTGGTAACAGCGCATGAAGGCAGCATGGTTGCCGCGCCTGTTGCCAGCAGTCCCGTCAAGAACCCACGACGGGGAAGGCAGTCAAAACACGTGGTGGATGTGTTCGCATGAGTCATGGAGGTCTCCTTTTAAGTTTTTGCTGTGATTGCGGCTTTGACCCGCTCGGGTGTGAAAGGCAGTCGTCGTAAGCGTACGCCAGTCGCGTCGCACACGGCATTCGCCAATGCCCCACAACTTGGGCCTTGTGATGCTTCGCCTATTCCCAAGAAAGGCATATCGGGTCGGTCAATCAATACAACCTCTACAGGCGGTATTTCCGAGAAGGTCAGGATGGGGTAACTGCTCCAATCGGTCGACAAGATCTGGGTGTCATCGAACTTCACTTCTTCTTTGAGCGTCCAACTCAGCGATTGAATCAAGCCGCCCTCGATCTGGGTGCTCACACCATCGGGATTCACAATGCGGCCCACTTCTGCAGATGCGACCGCACGTAAGACTCGGATGCGGCCATTTTTTGGATTGACCTCGACTTCCATCGCCACGGCGCAATAGCCGGCAATGTTTTTGTAGCGGGCAAAGCCAATGCCTTTGCCGCGGTTGGCGCTTTTCTTCCATGTGTTCCAGCCAAACGCATCAGCGGCTTTTTGCAAAGTGTCACGAGCGCGTGGGTCTTTCAAAAAGCGCAACCGATAGGCCAGCGGGTCGACATTGGCTGCTAAAGCCAATTCGTCCATGAATGACTCAATCGCAAACACATTGGCATAAGCGCCCAAGCCACGCGTCGATGACACGCGCACCGGCATTTCGGTGATGAAGTGGGTCAGGACGTTGTGGCCAGGGAATTCATACAACGCGACCGCATTGCGGTCTGCCGCGTAGTTAGGCCCGCCCGCGTTGACGGGGGTGGGTTGTGTGAACGGTTTTTCTAAGTAATGTGAGGAAATCAAATTTCCTGGCTCACCATTGGGGCGTGTGCCGTGAGAGGTGGACCACAGTTGCAAGTCCCAGTCGAGCACATTGCCGTTGGCGTCTAGGCCTGCTTTGGTGTTGATCACCATGGCAGAGCCGTAGGGCTCCCACTTGTGTTCTTGCTCGCGGGTGTATTGCAAACGCACGGTCCGCCCTGGCACTGTGATCGCCAACAGCGCTGCATCAGCTGCTGCGTCGTCGGCTAGGTTGTGCCCATAGCAACCTGCGCCTTGCATATGTTGGCAACGTACTTTGCTAGGGTCCATACCTAGCATTTTGGCGATGGCCACGCTGGTTTCAAACACCGATTGGCTGTGGGTTTGGATCAGCATCACACCGTCTGCGCCCATGGTCGCGATGGCGGCCGAAGTGCCTATCGAGGCATGCATGTGGAACGGCCGGTAGTAAGTGGCCTCAATGGTTTTGACAGCGGCCTCGCCACCAACGCGTGCTTGTTTCTTGGTGGGGATGATGTTGGCGGGCTTAGTGTTGCGCAACCAATCAAAAATACCTTCGTGGGTTGGCAGTTTTTTCTCTATCTTCCATTTGGCATTGGCTGCCAAGGCATTTGCAGCGGCGAGGGCTTGTTCTTCGCGTTGGGCGATCACGCCTAAGAAACTGCCATTGCGAACCACCTTGATAACGCCTGGCATTTTTTGAACCGATGCCGTGTTGACCGAGACCAAGCTGGCAGCGTAGGTGGGTGGGCGCACAAGATATCCAAACAGCATGCCAGAAGGACGGTGCTCTTGCAAAAACTTCGACTCGCCCAGTATCTTGGGTGTGAGATCTAAGCGATGGACAGATTTGCCGGTGTAACGGGTCTGGCTGGCAGGTTTGAGTTTGACCTGACCCGTTGCCTCGCGATCAAGCGCCTCGCCCAACACCAAGTCCCAATAAGAAACGCTACTGCCGTTGGTGGCTGTGATCTTGCCGTCTTGCACGCTCAGGTTTGCAACAGGTTGGTTAAGTTTGGTGGCTGCCAAGTCCAACAAAATAGCGCGCACTTCTGCGCTGGCATATTGCACGGCGGTGGCGCAATTAGGCATAGAGAAAGAGCCAGCAGTCACGCCTTCGTTGGGCACCAAAGCGGTATCGCCCGAGATGATCTGGACGCGCGCCATATCAATGTCCAACTCGTCGGCGCAGACTTGTGAGACTGCCGTCAAGATACCTTGGCCTAACTCCACTTTGCCGACCAGCAAAGTTACGGTTTGGTTGGCGTTGATGCGTAACCATGCGCTGAGTTTGCGGTGGGTATTTAAGTCGCCAGGCAAGCGTGGCTTGGCGTTGGTGGCTTGCGAAAGCGCGGTATCAAGTGGAATGGCAAATGCCAAGGAAAGATAGCCGCTGGTTTTTAGAAATCCGCGACGGCTGGTGCTAAGTTGAGTCGTCATGTTCAAGCCTCCTTCGCAGCGCGCAACACGGCACGCACGATGCGGTTATGGGCGCCACATCGGCACAAATTACCCTCCAAGGCGGCGCGGACATCTGAATCGGTCG
Organism: Betaproteobacteria bacterium; assembly: GCA_037133815.1. GTDB lineage: Bacteria > Pseudomonadota > Gammaproteobacteria > Burkholderiales > Burkholderiaceae_C > Limnohabitans. The sequence continues at coordinate 2,012 of JBAXNJ010000137.1, read as the reverse complement.
GCTTGGGATTGCGGTCCAACAGCGCTTGCGCTTGGATGATCATTCCCGACGTGCAGTAACCGCATTGCGCGGCTTGCTCGTCAATAAAAGCCTGTTGCAAACGGCTAGGTTTATTACCTTCTTTCAAGCCTGCCAAGGTGGTGACAGAACGTCCCGCCACAGCAGAGACGGGGGACACGCAGGACTTGACGGGGTTGCCGTCGACCAAGACCAAACACGCACCGCACTGTGCTTTGCCGCAACCGTACTTGGTGCCGTTGACCTGTAGGTCGTTAGCCAAAACATTAAGCAGGCTAGTGTTGTTGGCTACATTACTTTTTACCGCTTGCCCGTTGAGTTTGAATTGAATCAAGCTTGTCTCCTAATTGAATATTTTTGGCAGTGATTATTTATAGGTTTGGCTTTGCCAATGGGTTCATCGCTCGTCCACGATCGGGTTAGACAAAATGCCTACGCCTTCGACTTCGATTTCACAGATATCGCCAGGCGCCATCCACACGGGGGGAGTGCGCGCATAGCCCACACCTGCAGGCGTACCGGTGATGATGACGTCGCCTGGCTCCAAGGTCATGCACTCGGTGATGATGCGCAAGGCTTCGACCACATTCCACAAAAACACATCGGTATTGGCGTCTTGCATGACCTTGCCATTCAAACGCGATTGGATGCGAAGGCCTGCAGCGCCAGGCGGCAACTCCTCTGGGGTGACTAAGCAAGGACCAAACGGGCCAGTACCGTCAAAGTTTTTACCGATCGTCCATTGCGAGGATTTGCGTTGGTAGTTACGAATACTTCCATCGTTGAAGCAGGAATACCCTGCGATGTAATCGAGGGCGTTGTCCGCAGTCAAGTGCCTGGCCTTTTTGCCAACGATGACTGCCAACTCTGCCTCGTAGTCCAACTGGGTGGAGGCCTTGGGGCGAACGATGGCTTGGTTGTGTCCAACCATTGAAGAATTTCCGCGCAAGAAAAAGCTGGGGAACTCAGGGCGTGCATTGCCGCCTTCTTTGGCGTGGTCGGCGTAGTTCAAGCCCATACAGACAATTTTTCCGGGGTTAGGAATGAGGGGCAGCATGGTCACGCTTGAAATTGCCTGAACTGCGCTGGCGGACGATTTGCGCGCAGCAACGTCTGCAGCAACTAAACCGCCAGAGGTGCAAATCAAGTCTTTGAGATTGCGTGGCAATTCAGGTGCGGCGAGCGTTAGGTTGACGAAATCACTGGCGTGGATATCTTTGACCCAACCGATACCCGCTTGGCCATTGGCCTCAAAGCTCAAAAAACGCATGGTGCTTCCTTATTAAATAGTGTGAACAGTGGGCTGAATAATATCGATAATTTCCCCTGATTAAAATTTTTATCGATTAATATCTTTCGCTATGACAACTGAACTCGCTCCTGAAAGCGTTGCATCCCTCACGCTCAGCACCTACGAACAGTTGTACGACCAAGCCTATCGCTATCGGCAACTCGCTATGAAATCTGCCTATAAGCGCCGTGATGAATCTGACGAGCATAAGCAGGTGGTCGATGCAGTCGTTGCTGGCAATGTGGCGGCCGCATGTGCGGCCTTAACGCACCACTATGAAAAAACAGCGCAAATTATTTTGAACGCTTAAATTTAATTTTGCTTAGGCGCTTCTAAAGCGTTAGTAGCCAGCAAACTGCTCGCTTCCCACAATTCCGAGTTTGGTTAACCCATTGCGTTGCGCGCTAGCCAATACGCCAGCGACTGCCTCATATTTGGCTTTGCCTTGCGGTTTGATATGCACCTCAGGCTGAGGTTGTTGCTGGCTAGCAGTTTGTAACAACGCATCTAACTCTGCGCGGTCTGTCAGTGCCTTATCGTTCCAGCGCACCACATTGCGTGCGTCTATTTCGATTCGCACGATGGTGGGTTTTTTGATGGCCGGTGGCGGAGTGCCTGTCGGCATATCGAGGTTGATCGAATGCAATTGCATGGGGATGGTGATGATCAGCATGATCAACAACACCAACATCACGTCAATCAA
>JBAXNJ010000136.1:0-5106 GCA_037133815.1 Betaproteobacteria bacterium | reverse complement strand
AAATCCCAGCTTTGTCGCCATTTGGGATGCAACTCACCAATATGGCCAATCGCTTGACCATGGATTAAAACTTTCCCGCATCTTCCAGGGTGCATGGCAGGATGTGTATCTGCTTCAAAAGTTGGCACTGCAGGAGCAAGAAGTGCTTGCACATCAGCCTTCACGTCATAAAAATCTGCGGCTTGGTCTTTGACGTCCCATTGCACCGGTGCCGCATTTCCAAAAGACATACCCGCCACACGCATGGGTTGGTCAAATCCTTTGACGGTCGTATCGCTGTCGGGTACGTTCTCATTTTTTGAAAACACACGACCAATTTCAAACACCCGCACGCCATGCGCTTTGCGATCGGCGTTGAATTTCACTACTTGCAGCAATGAACCGATCAAGGATGAACGCATCACACCCATTTGGTTGGCGATGGGGTTGAGCAAAGCAACCGGGTTGGCGTTGCCAGCCAATTCAGTCTCCCAACGTGCATCGACAAAGCTGAAGTTAATCGTTTCTTGGTAACCCAGTGCGGCCAATTGGCGTCGCACTGCATGCGGACTGCGTTGGCTCTCAGCGCGAATTTTTGCGGTGGTGGGGGCTTTGGGTGGTGTGGTGGGCAGGTTGTTGTAACCCACCATACGCGCCACTTCTTCGATCAGGTCTTCTTCGATTTTCAAATCGAAGCGGAATGAGGGTGGTGTGACTTTCACCACGCCATTGCCCTCTTCCACTGGCAGGCCTAAGCCACGCAAAGCATCTGCGATACGTTGCTGCGTCAAAGGCATACCAATGACTTTGACTGCGCGCGCGACACGCAAGGTGACAGGCTCGGACTTGGGTATGTTGACCTGTTGGTCATCGATGGGGCCAATCGTTGTCTGTGGCGTTCCACAAATATCGACCACCAGTTGTGTGATCCGCTCGATGTGCTCCACAGTCAATTGCGGGTCCACACCGCGCTCGAAGCGATGCCCTGCATCGGTGCTGAAGTTAAAGCGACGTGAGCGTCCTGCAATGGCTGTGGGCCACCAGAAAGCAGCTTCGATATAAATATTGCTGGTGCTGTCGCTGACCGCAGTGGCTTGTCCGCCCATGATGCCAGCAAGCGATTCGACTTGCGCGCTGTCTGCAATCACACCGACTTTTTCATCGACAGTCACGGTGTTGCCGTTGAGTAATGCGAGTTGCTCACCTGCCTTGCCCCAACGCACTTGCAAACCACCATGAATTTTGTCGAGGTCAAAAATATGTGAAGGTCGACCCAACTCGAACATCACGTAGTTAGAAATATCCACCAACGGACTTACGCTGCGTTGGCCACAACGCGCTAAGCGGTCGACCATCCAAGCAGGTGTTGTCGCTTTTGGATTGACACCTCGCACAATGCGGCCTGAAAAACGTCCGCACAAATCAAACGCATCGATTTTGACGGGCAAGGTATCTGTGTGTGTGGTTTGTATCTTTGGAAGTAAGGGTGTTTTAAGTGGTGCACCTGTCAGAGCAGACAACTCACGCGCAATACCAAATACGCTCAAGCAATGCGCCAGATTGGGCGTGAGCTTCAAGGTAAACAAGGTATCGTCTAAGTGCAAATGCTCACGAATGTTTTGTCCTAAAGGCGCGTCATTGGTTAGTTCTAACAAACCACCGTGGTCATCAGCTATTTTTAGTTCTTTGGCTGAACAAAGCATGCCCTCACTCTCAACGCCGCGCAGTTTGCCCACTTTGATTTTGAAAGGCTTACCGTCTTCGCCAGGCGGTAACTCGGCTCCGACCATGGCGCAAGGCACTTTGATACCGACGCGTGCATTGGGCGCTCCACACACGATGTTGAGCAAACTACTCTGCCCTACATCCACTTTGCAAACACGCAAACGGTCTGCATCAGGATGTTGCACAGCTTCTTTGATTTCGCCCACTACGATGCCCGTGAACGGAGGCGCGACAGGTTGGAGTTCTTCGACTTCCAAACCTGCCATCGTCAAGGTGTCAGCCAAGGCTTGGGTAGAAATGGGAGGGTTGCAAAATTCGCGCAACCAAGATTCGGGGAATTGCATCAGCGGTTCTCGTGTCGGTATGGGTTGAGGTGCGCCGTATTACTGGAACTGGCTCAGAAAACGAACGTCGCCATCGAAGAATAAACGTAAATCGTTCACACCGTAGCGCAGCATGGTGAGCCGGTCTGGGCCCATACCAAATGCAAAACCAATGTAACGCTCTGGGTCCAAACCCATATTGCGCACGACGTTGGGATGCACTTGGCCAGAGCCCGCTACTTCTAACCAGCGGCCCGCCAAGGGGCCACTAGGAAACTGAATATCTATCTCAGCGCTGGGCTCGGTGAAGGGGAAAAAACTGGGGCGGAAGCGCAAGACCAAATCATCAGTTTCAAAGAAGGTACGGCAAAAATCAGTGAACACGACTTTGAGGTCTTTGAAGCTCACATCTTCACCAATCCACAAACCTTCGCACTGGTGGAACATGGGCGAATGGGTTGCGTCGCTGTCCACACGATAGGTGCGGCCAGGTGCAATGACGCGAATTTCAGGCATGCGGGTGTCTCCACCAGGATTTACCAAGGCTTGATGGCGTTTGACGTGTTGCACCGCATGGCGAATTTGCATGGGACTGGTGTGGGTACGCAAGAGGTATCCACCTTCTACATAAAAGGTGTCGTGCATCGAACGAGCCGGATGGTCTTCTGGCGTATTGAGCGCGGTGAAGTTGAACCAGTCGGTTTCGATTTCTGGACCTTGTGCGACCTCAAACCCCATAGAGCCAAAAATGGATTCGATGCGCTCTAGCGTCAAAGAAACGGGATGCAAACCACCTTGCGAACGGATGCGACCGGGCAGTGTGACGTCCAACGCTTCGGCTTTGAGTTGAATGTCTAATTCAGCGTCCGCCAAAGCTTGGCGACGCGCTTGCAATGCGGCTTCAATTGCTTGCTTGGCGACGTTGATCACCGCACCTTGCGATTTTTTTTCTTCCACGCTCAACGCACCCAAGCCTTTCATCAACTCGGTGATGCGGCCTGATTTGCCCAAAAATTGGGCTTTGGCGTTTTCTAGATCAGTAGGCGTAGTGCTTTGTGCAAACAAAGCTTGGGCACTGGCAACCAAAGAGTCCAACTCGTTCATAGACATGCGTGGGTTAGAAAAACAAAAAAGGGATTGAAGCTTTATATAGCCTCAACCCCTGTGCTGTTGGCGTTGAGCCAGCGGCGATCAAGCGGCCAATTTGGCTTTGACTTGTTCGACGATGTGGCCAAAAGCCACCATGTCATGCACAGCCAAATCGGCCAGCATTTTGCGGTCGATTTCGATCTGGGCTTTTTTCAGGCCGTTAGCGAATTGGCTATAGGTCAGACCACATTGACGGGCTGCGGCGTTGATACGCGCAATCCACAACTGGCGAAACACGCGCTTCTTGGTACGGCGGTCACGGTAGGCGTATTGGCCTGCCTTCATCACCGCCTGTTTGGCGACACGGAATACGTTACCGCGGCGACCGCGGAAACCTTTGGCTAGGGCCAGAACTTTTTTGTGACGGGCTCTTGCCGTCACACCACGTTTTACGCGAGGCATATTGTTTCTCCTTGTTCGTCAGTAATTAAAGGCCAGTTTTGGGCAGCATTTGTGCCATGTGACCCATATTGGTCTCATGCACAGCAACAGAACCACGCAGATGGCGTTTGTTTTTGGTGGTCTTCTTGGTCAGGATGTGACGCTTGAAGGCTTGCCCGCGTTTCACGGTGCCACCAGGACGAACACGGAAGCGCTTTTTCGCGCTACTTTTGGTCTTCATTTTGGGCATTTCAATGCTCCTTTTATTTGTGCTCGTGAGGCGCCTGCAAACCTGTTTGCAGTCTTGTTAGCCCCGAGACACTAGTCGCTTACCTTCTCAAAAGCGGCTGGCTGGCCGCGTTGCCAAATTTAGGCAGCTGCTACCGAAGTAACTTCTGCCACGGGTTTGGCGGTGCCACCCGGTTTTTTTCTGCCAGGCGCGATCATCATGACCATCTGGCGCCCTTCGAGTTTGGGGAACTGTTCGACAACGATCAGGTCCGCCAACTCATCACGTATGCGTTGCAAGAGTGCCATACCGATTTCCTGGTGCGTGATCTCGCGGCCTCTGAAGCGCAGCGTGATCTTGCATTTATCTCCGTCATCCAAGAAGCGCTTGATGTTGCGCATCTTGATGTTGTAGTCACCGTCATCTGTGCCGGGCCGAAACTTAATTTCTTTGACCTCGATCACTTTTTGTTTGGACTTCGCTTCCGCTGCCTTTTTCTGCTCTTGGTACTTGAACTTGCCGTAGTCCATCAAACGACAGACTGGGGGCACTGCTGTTGCAGCAATTTCAACCAGATCCACATCAATTTCACCGGCCATGCGCAAGGCTTCTGCCAAGCTCACGATGCCTAGTGGCTCGTTGTCGGGACCGGAGAGACGGACTTCCGGGGCCATGATTTCCCGGTTCAGGCGATGTTTGCGTTCCTCGCGCTGGCGGCGATCGCGAAATTCAGTAGAGATGGTGACTATCCTTTAAAAAAACAAAACAGCCTGAAGCTGTGCGACGCACAACCCATGGCAGTTTCGGTATGAAATCAGCTTTTGAGGGCGATGTCCGAAGCGATCTTTTCACAGAAGGCTTGTAGGGGCATCACACCGAGGTCTTGGTTACCTCGGGCGCGCACTGCAACGGCGCCGGCTACCTTTTCTTTGTCGCCTACGACCAAGATATAGGGAAGCTTCTGCATTGAATGCTCACGTATTTTATACGTAATTTTCTCATTTCGGAGGTCCAAAGACACCCTAAGCCCTTGATTTTTCAGCATTTTCACAACTTCTTGGGCGAAATCGGCCTGCGCGTCAGTGATATTGAGCACCGCCACTTGGACTGGCGCAAGCCAGGTCGGCAAAGCGCCAGCATGCTGCTCGACCAAAATTCCGATGAAACGCTCCAAACTGCCCACAATCGCGCGGTGCAGCATGATGGGGCGATGGCGGGCGCCGTCTTCGCCGACGTATTCGGCATCTAGTCGCTCTGGCATGTTCGGATCGACTTGAATCGTGCCGCACTGCCATTCGCGGCCGATTGCGTCTTTCAAGG
>JBAXNJ010000135.1:0-5111 GCA_037133815.1 Betaproteobacteria bacterium | reverse complement strand
GACAAATACTCACGAAGAAGAACATAAAAAAGTGCGCCTATTGCAGGGCCAATTAAACTTCTCATCCCGCCAATGACGACCATTGCTAGAAGCTCTCCTGAAAAAGTTACGGAGGTTACTTCGGCAGAAGTGAATCGGTGATGAAAAGCTAATAACGCTCCTGCAAAGCCGGTAATAGTGGCAGATAAAACAAAAGCTAATAACTTGTAGCGATTGGTATCGTAGCCTTGAAAAGTTGCCCGCTGCTCATTCTCGCGAATGGCTATCAACACGTGACCAAATGGAGAACGTATTAAACGGTTTAAAAAATAAATCAATACTATGGCGAACAAACTTACAGCCGCTAAAAATATGATGGAGTCATCAAGATTAAATATTCCAATTGCAGGTCGAACAATGCCGCCTAAACCAGATTCGCCGCCAGTCAAGGCGGTCCAGCGTAAAGAGATCGTGAAAACAAGAGCTGACAGAGCCAGAGTCAATAGCGAAAAATAAACGCCACGGCGGCGAAGAATTAAGAATCCAAAAACAGTGGATGAAAAAATGATGAATAACAATGAAAACAATAAAGGCAAAAAGAAACTATCGTTAAACCAATGAATCTGCGATAAAGCTGCAGCGTAAGCACCAATACCAAACCACGCGCCATGGCCAAATGAGGTCAGGCCTGTAAAGCCCACTAAAAGATTTAGGCCAATGGCGGCCAAGGAGTAAATAACAAGGTCAGTCGAAGAGGTGTGCGTTAGGCCAATGGATTGAAGTAAAAAAGGAGCAATCAGCAAAGCTATTGCTGTTTTAAACATGATCGAATTTTGTGAATGAGCCATCTTGTGTTTAATCGAAGCGTTCGATTCGCTCACCAAAAAGACCCCGCGGCCTAAAAAGGAGAACTAAAACCATTAGTAAGTACATGGAAGCCTCGCCAGCGGGAGGAATAAAGTGAATCGTTATTCCTTTAACTACCCCTACCAAAATGGCAGCAAGAACTACTCCCCAGAAGCTACCAAGGCCTCCAATAACGACGACCACGAATGCAGCGGTCATGATTTCGGACCCCATAGCGGGATGCACTCCGACAATAGGAGAAAACATAACGCCAGCAATCGCTGCAAGCATCACACCAATCACCACAATTCCAGTCATATAGGGCTGCAATTTAATGCCCAATGCGGCGACCATGTCTGGTTTTTGAACCCCGGCACGCACTACACGCCCGAAAGAAGTTCTATTGAGTAAGAACCAAATTGCAACGAGGAGCAATATGACGGCACCAAGAATGATGAGCCTATAGCGAGAATAAAGGAACTCGCCAACAACAATGTTGCCTCTCAGTGCAGTAGGGATAGATGAAGCTAATGGCGCAGCACCCCAAGCCATCCTAATCAACTGCTCTATCACCATTGAAAGCCCGAACGTTAGAAGCAAGCTAATGATGGGATCAGCAGAATAAAAGCGCCGAAGAATAAATCGCTCAAAAGCAATGCCAATTAAACCAACAAGAACCGGGGAAATAATAATTGCGCTGCCAAAGCCCCATAAGGCCGAAATCTCTATCGCAAAGTAGGCCCCGATTGCGTAGAAGGCGCCATGCGCTAAGTTAACGATACCGCCTAAGCTAAAAATCATGGAGAGTCCGAGGGCGATTAGCAAGTAATAGCCCCCGGACAGCAATCCATTGATTACCTGTTCAAGTAAATAGACTGCAGCCATAAATATCAGTTAGACAATAAAAACTAAGCCATCTTGCAATCGTTTTCTTCACGCGTTGGAGCAAGTGACTCAAGCTTAGCGTTATCACCTGGCAGTGGGCTGCTGAGCTGTAAGAAGTCCCATTTGTTTTTAACTTGCGCTTTGGGCTTGGGTGTTATTGAATACATCTCTTGCATCAATTGGTGATCCCATTTACGGAAGTACCCTTTGCGTCCTTTCAAGATGTCGAATTCTGTTTCTTTTTCTAAATGTGCAATTAGCTTTTCAGAATCGGTAGACTTGATTTCGTTCATTGACTGGACAAGAAGCTTCAATGTGGAGTATTCAGCGGCCGCTTGATCTTCTGGCGGCTTTCCATATTTGGCGGTGAAAGCAGTCACGAAGGCCTTGGCCGAAGGGCTCGCAACGTCTGGATGCCAACGGACTGGCCAAGTGCCTGAAAAGTTTTCGGCACCTGAGGCCCATGCAATCGCAGGAGCCATATCAAAACCCACTAACGGATAACTTAAACCAAACTCAGCATATTGTTTGATGAAGTTTGAAACCTGAAGTCCAGCCAAATTAGAAACAACAATATCAGGCTTTGCTTGGCGAATCTTTAATAAGAAGGGGCTAAAGTCTGTCGCATCTGTTGCAACCAAAGCGTTTTCAATAAGGTCGCCCTTGTTGGCCTTTAAGAAGCGTGAACTGACGCGATGCAGGTCATGACCAAAGGAATAATCAGCGGTAAGACTGAACCAGCGCTTGCCAGAGACCATGTTGTTACGCAATAAAGCAGTCGCAACTGCGTTCACGTACATGGTGTTTGCAGCTTCGACATGGAACATGTAGCGGTTGCAGGTCTTGCCCCTGATTTCGTCTGAATTTCCGCCTGTATTGATAAAAACCTTTTTGTTTCTAGCGGCCACTTGAGCAATCGCAGTGCAAGAAGCTGATGATATTTCTCCAAAAAGAAGCACAGCCCCATCACGCTCTAATTGCCGCTGAGCTTTAGTAGATGCTGTGGCGGGGTTCACAGAATCCTCTGATAGAAGTTCTATCTCTCTTCCCAGTAGGCCGCCAGATTTGTTAATCTCCTCGGCGGCCATCTTGACCCCCATCGCGGCATACTCACCGATGGTCCCCAAGAAGCCCGTTAATGGGGTTAAGTGGCCAATACGAATTTTGTCTGACTGTGCTTTGACTATGGCGGGAAATCCCATAGCAGAAACAGCCCCAACTGCTGAGCCAGCGATGATTAATCGGCGGCGGGTTTCAGAAACGTCTTTCATTCGAACTCCTTAAGGAAATGAATTACTAAAAAAACATCATATGATGTTTGATCAAATATATTTCATGGCAGAATAAAGTCAACGAATAAGTGACTAGGACATTCCCTATGCTTAAAGAAATAAGCGATCTACCTATAGGGCGTATTGCGCATGAGACGATGTCGCAACGTGTCTATGGTGATTTGAGAGAGCTGATCATGAGCGGCCGCGTTCAACCAGGACAGCGGTTAACACTAAAGAGTTTGTCTGAGGCGGTTGGAACAAGTCAGATGCCTGTTCGTGAGGCATTGCGCCAACTGGCGGCAGAGGGTGCTTTGGAGTTTTTGCCTAACAAATCTGTGCGTGTTCCTTTAATGACCAAGGAAAAATTTCTAGAGCTGCTTGCTATTCGTCTTCAAGTTGAGGGCTTAGCCTTAGAACATGCAACCCAACGCATTACTAAAGACCAGTTGCAAGAATTAGCCCGCCACCATGAAACATTTTCAAAAGAGGTTAAGCGCAAGGCACCAGATCCTACGATAGCGATTGAAGCCAATATGCGATTTCATTTCACAGCGTACCGAGCTGCGCAAATGCCAACGTTGATGAATATGATTGAGGGCCTGTGGTTACAAGTCGGTCCTGTCCTAAATCTAGATATGCGCTCGGGCTCTAAAAGACTTACGGATGCTGAGTCAGCGAGAAATCACCATCAAAAAATTCTTGAAGCAATGATGCAAAAGAACATAAAAGCAGCTAAAAACGCCTTAATCGCCGACCTAACGTCTGCCGCAAATTTCATTGTGAGTTTAGGCAAGCTCAAATAGGCTTGTGTCAAGGGGCTTAGTTAAAACTTCTTAAAAGCACTTGATGCAAAAGCCACCTTACATACCGCAAATACGCCTGTATCAAAACTGGCTCAAAGAAAACCGCGGCATTAGTTTTGACAGCTATGACGCTATGTGGCAATGGTCGGTTACAGATCTCAATGCTTTTTGGCAAAGCATTTGGGACTACTTCGATATGCAATCGCCGACGCCACATCGAGCAGCGTTGGCGCGCAACACAATGCCTAATACACAGTGGTTTACAGGCGCACAAACCAATTACGTGCAACAGGTTTTTCGACATTGCGATGCTGCGCATGCAGCAGGATTTCCCGCCATCATTAGCACTAATGAAAAAGGACAAACGCGAGAGCTAAGTTGGCCTGAACTCAGGCGACAAACTGCTGCATTAGCCATCTATCTACAAGAACAAGGTATACAACCAGGTGACAGGGTAGCCGCTTACTTGCCCAATATCACTGAAGCAGCCATTGCCATGTTGGCATGCTTAAGTATCGGAGCAGTATGGAGCATTTGCGCTCCCGATATGGGAACCCATGCAGTGTTGGACCGCTTCCAGCAAATTGAACCAAAGGTACTGATTGCCTGCGATGGCGTGACTTACGGCGGCAAAGACCATGACCGTTTGCAGGTAGTGGAAGAATTACGCAAGGGCCTACCGACAGTCCATCATGTAATTCTTTGCCGTAATCTTCATACACATTCAAGCTTAGAAAATAGCGCGGACTTAGAAATGGTGTTGTCCCACAACAGTGGGACCATACAGGACTTCAAGCCACAGTGGTTGCCTTTTGACCACCCACTTTGGATTGTCTATTCCAGCGGTACAACTGGCTTGCCAAAGCCCATTGTGCATGGGCATGGCGGTACGTTAATCGTAGCGTTAGCGTTAAAAATCTTGCATAACGATATTGGTTGCAGCTATCACCCCAACAGTTGGGGCGAACGGTTCCATTGGTATAGCTCAACAGGCTGGGTCATGTGGAATGCACAAATTGGTGGATTGCTAAATGGCACCACTTGCGTCATTTTCGACGGTAACCCCGGCGGCACCAAAGAAAAACCAGACTGGAGCACGTTGTGGCGATTCGCCGCTGAGCACAGCGTGACTTTTTTTGGAGCAGGGGCAGCATTTTTTGCAAATTGTCAAAAGACAGGCGTTGACTTACAAACTATGCCGGCTCTAAAAAGCGTTCGTTCATTAGGAACAACCGGTTCACCATTAAGCGAACAAGCACAAAGATGGGGAGATGAGCAGTTTAAAAAACTCGGTAACGATATCTGGTGGTGCAATATCTCAGGT
>JBAXNJ010000134.1:0-5154 GCA_037133815.1 Betaproteobacteria bacterium | reverse complement strand
TTGGCCACATAGTCTGCGGCAATCACACCGGCTGCACCTGCTTTGTTATCGATCACGATGTAGATATTCCACATAGCTTGGAGTTTTTGCGCTAGTACGCGCGCCAATGCGTCAGTGCCGCCGCCAGGTGGGAACCCAACGACGATACGAATAGGGCCCGAGGGCAGCGACTGCGCTTTAATCATGGGCGCAGCCAATGCGGCAGCGGTGGCCGCTCCAACTTGTAACAATTGTCTTCTTTGCATAGCGTCTCCTCTATGTTTTGTTTTATCGAATCAATGCAGGTACAGGGTGGGCAGAGAAATAATCCATCACAGCCTGCACACCAGACCCCGCCAATTTAACGCCGCCGAGTTTGAGACCCATTTCACAGGCAGAGACTGCAGCGATCACCGTTAAGTCATTGCAATCACCCAAATGGCCAATGCGGAACATACGGCCCTTCACTTTGCCCAGGCCTGTACCTAGCGAGCAGTCAAAACGTTCGTAAATAACTTTCCGAATGGCGTCTGCGTCCACGCCTTCGGGTGTCATCACGCCCGTCAATATGGGTGAGTGCAAGGCGGGGTCGGCACATTGAATGGGCAAGCCCCATGCCGTCACCGCAGCGCAAGCCCCTGCAGACCAACGCTTATGACGTTTGAATACTACGTCTAAGCCTTGGCCCAAGATCATGTCGCAGGCTTCGCTCAAGCCATACATCAAATTGGTGTTGGGTGTGGAGGGGTAGTAGCCAGTTTTGTTGAACTCAATCATTTCATCCCATGCCCAAAATGATTTCGGCATCGTAGATTTTTTACTTGCCTCAATCGCTTTGGGCGATAGGGCATTGAAGCCTAAACCTGGCGGCAACATGAGTCCTTTTTGTGAACCGCCGACGGTGACGTCCACACGCCATGCGTCATGACGGTAGTCAATCGCTGCTAAGCCAGAGACGGTGTCCACCAACAATAAAGCTGGGTGCTTGGCGTTGTCAATCGCACGTCTTACAGCAGGAATATCGCTGGTCACGCCAGTCGATGTTTCGTTGTGTACCACGCAAACAGCTTTGATCGTGTGATTTGTATCTGCTTTTAATCGCGTTTCAATCAAATCTGCTTGAATGCCATGGCGCCAACCTTCAAGTCCTGGCAAGCCAATGAATTCCGTTTTAATTCCTAAGCGGGTGGCAAGCTTGTTCCACAGGGTGGCGAACTGCCCTGTCTCGTACATCAAAACATGGTCACCCATACTCAAAGTGTTAACCAATGCCGCCTCCCAAGCGCCAGTGCCAGAAGAGGGATAGATCATCACAGGGTGTTGTGTTTGAAAAATCTTTTGCATGTCGGCGATCACTTTGAAAGCCAATACAGCAAACTCAGGTCCGCGATGGTCAATCGTGGGCAAACTCATCGCACGCAAAATACGATCAGGGACTGGAGACGGCCCAGGAATTTGTAAGAAGTGACGGCCTGAAGGGTGGAAGTCAAGCTTTAACATAAGAATGGAATCTCCAAAAGAATTGTTATTTTTTTCATACAAAATAGGCAGATGAATAACGCAATCTTATCCACTCCAGAGAAACAATACGAACACATCGCCCGCGCTAGCAATGAGGTGGCTGGCCGACTGGCTGCAAGACTGGCTGAAGAAACACAAGGTGAGGTGTTGTTCACGCCTGCAGACAGAGGACGCTATGCAACCGATGCCTCGATATATCAGGTAATACCCTTAGGCGTGTTTGTTCCGCGCGACACCCAAGAAGTTTCCATCGCCATGGACATATGCCGTGACCTGGGTGTGCCAATCGTGCCGCGCGGCGGCGGTACTAGCCAATGCGGACAAACCACGGGCGCAGGTTTGGTGATTGACCACAGCAAATATGTACGCAATGTTTTGCATATTGATACAGAACAACGCACAGCGGTTGTGGAACCTGGCTTGGTGTTAGACCATTTGAATGCGCAACTCAAATCGAAGGGGCTTTGGTTTCCAGTCGATGTCTCTACCAGTGCACAAGCCACCTTGGGTGGCATGGCGGGTAACAACTCCTGCGGCAGTCGCTCGATTGCTTACGGCAATATGGTGCACAACGTCTTGGGTGCGACAGCCAGAATGAGCGATGGCACGGTCATGCAATTGGGGCGCTTTGATCAAAGCTCTGGACGCGAAAAAGCAGTTGGCGAGTTTGTGCAGCAGCTTGCCATGCAATTGCAACCAGAGATTGATACCCATTGGCCCAAAGTCTTGCGCCGTGTGGCGGGTTATAACCTCGATATCTTTTGTAACCAAAACGAGCGTCCTTACACATCCGACGGGTCTGTCAATCTCGCACATTTGCTAGTGGGCAGCGAAGGTACGTTAGCCATGACGCAATCACTCACCTTGCAACTGGCAGAACTGCCTCGCGCCAAAGTTTTGGGGGTAGTGAACTTCTCCACATTCCATCAAGCGATGGATGCGGCGCAGCATATTGTCAAGTTAGGCAGCGGCACACTCACTGCTGTTGAACTGGTCGACCGCACCATGATCGACCTGTCTTTACAAAACCCAGCGTTTGCAACAACGATACGCACCGCCTTAAGAGGCGAACCCGAAGCTATTTTGTTGGTCGAGTTTGCAGGTGCAGACAAAGAAGCACTCAAACCCCATGTGCGCCAACTTGTTGAATTGATGGGCGATTTGGGCTTACCCAACAGCGTTGTAGAAATGATTGACGACGCGCCGCAGAAAAACTTGTGGGAGGTTCGCAAAGCGGGCCTCAACATCATGATGAGCTTGAAGGGCGACGGCAAACCCGTGAGCTTTATCGAAGACTGCGCCGTGCCTTTGGTGCATTTAGCTGAATACACCAACGCGTTGACAGAAGTTTTTAAACGGTATGGCACCAAAGGCACTTGGTATGCGCATGCATCCGTGGGCACCTTGCATGTGCGTCCTATCTTGGACATGCGACGTGATGGCGCAAAGAAGATGCGACAAATCGGCGAAGAGGCCAGCGAACTTGTGCGCAAATTCAAAGGCGCTTACAGCGGTGAGCATGGCGATGGTTTATGTCGTGGCGAATGGATTGAATGGCAATTTGGTCCTCACATCAACGATGCCTTTAAACAAATCAAGCAGCATCTTGATCCATTGAATTTACTCTCCCCCCAGCGCATCATCGATCCACCCAAAATGGATGACACGCGCTTGATGCGTTATGGCAATAACTACCAAGTCATCCCCATTAAGACTGTGCTGGATTGGAGCGCGTGGAACGTGCATAACGATCCAGCTACCGAGCAAACTACATCACCCGGCACTGGTGAAGACCCATCGCATGGATTAGCCAAAGCAGTTGATATGTGCAACAACAATGGAACCTGCCGCAAGTTTGATGCAGGCACCATGTGTCCAAGCTATCGCGTCACCCGCGATGAAAAACACCTCACCCGCGGGCGCGCCAACACACTGCGTTTGGCATTAAGCGGGCAACTCGGCACGGAAGGTCTTGCCAATCCCGACGTGATGGAAGCTCTTGATTTATGCGTGGGTTGCAAGGGCTGCAAACGCGACTGCCCGACTGGCGTCGACATGGCACGTATGAAGATTGAAGCCACACACCACTTCAAAGCACGCTACGGCTTTACCTTGAAAGATAAGCTGATCGCTTATCTGCCTCGCTACGCAGCATGGGCTGCCCAATTCGCTGGCGTATTGAACTTACGCAACCAATTTCCTTGGCTAGCAAAAATCGCAGAAAGTATGACCGGTCTTTCAGCGCAACGCAGTTGGCCCACATGGCAAAGCGACCATTTCTTTTCAAAACAACAACCTGGCGTTTCCAAGCAAGAAGTTTTGCAAGCCGTTAAGCCTGTCGTATTGTTTGTAGACACATTCAACGGATTTTTTGAATCTAGCAATGCAACCGCCGCATTGGGGGTGTTGCAAGCGGCAGGCTACAGCGTGCATATCGCGTCTAAAGATGCCCATTCTGAAAACCAAGGCCACTTATGTTGTGGTCGTACATTCCTTGCGAACGGTATGGTTGCGCAAGCGCGCGAACACGCGCAAGCATTGGTCAACGCCCTGCTTCCGTTTGCGCAAAAAGGCATCGCCATCGTGGGGCTTGAGCCTTCGTGTTTGCTCACTCTCAGAGACGAGGCTTTGGTTTTAGGCTTGGGCGAGTCTGCTGAATTGGTCAGCCAACACGCTGTGCTGTTTGAGGAGTTTTTAGCAACCGAACACAAAGCCGGCAACCTAGAGGTCTTACAGAAAAACTTAAGACCTGCAGAGCAAGACATCTTGCTGCACGGCCACTGCCATCAAAAAGCGTTTGGTTTGATGCCCTCTGTTTTAGATGTAATCAAACTCATTCCCAAAGCCAACCCACAATTGATTGAAAGCAGTTGTTGCGGCATGGCGGGAAGTTTTGGTTTTGAGGCGTCGCATCTCGATGTATCGATGCAAATGGCTGAACTCAGTTT
Organism: Betaproteobacteria bacterium; assembly: GCA_037133815.1. Taxonomy (GTDB): domain Bacteria; phylum Pseudomonadota; class Gammaproteobacteria; order Burkholderiales; family Burkholderiaceae_C; genus Limnohabitans. The sequence goes on along the minus strand of JBAXNJ010000134.1, from coordinate 706 downwards.
GCTACCTGCCATTCGCCACCAACCCGATGCGATCGTGGTGGCAGATGGCACCAGCTGCCGGCATCAAATCGCCGATGGCGCAGCACGCGAAGCGATTCACGTGGCGCAGTTATTGAGCGACCACCTATTGCGGCACTAAGCACCAAGGGGCTTGGTATTCCACCAAGCCCATCCATAGCGCCCAGCCTGATGTCAGCGCCAAGGTCAGACCTGCAAGTCGAACGCCCCAATCACCTTTGTTGTTACCCAAGCTAGCGTTGCCGCGCATACGCAGCCACAACCAAGGCCCGATAGTGAGCACGAGGGCGCTACCCAAAGCGAACAAAGACATCACTACAGCGCCTTCTAATGGGTGGCTCGTTAAAGCTGCTACCAACAGTGCGCCATAGAGTAATCCGCAAGGCAACAAAGCCCAGACGATTCCAAGCAAGACAGGGCCACCATGGCGCAATTTCACATGCGCCGTTTTACTTTGTACTCTTTGCCAAATCCAACGGCCTAAAACATCTACTGCCAAAGGTTGCTCGGCTTTCACCAGCAACAGCAATCCCAACAACAGGGCCAACATGTGAAACAACGTCCACACGGGTCTAAAAATAGCAGACTGGGTGCTGAGCCATCCCACGCCTTGCATCGTGGATGCTGCCAAAGCACCCAAGGCACCATAGCCTATGACACGTCCTAATTGAAACAACAACATCGCACG
>JBAXNJ010000133.1:0-5170 GCA_037133815.1 Betaproteobacteria bacterium | reverse complement strand
CGTGATCCGTCTTTGTAGGTGGCAAGTTTCATAACCGAAAGTCCTCAGGCAAAATTACTTATAAATAGTTTTATTCACCTGATCATAATCGCCCACTTTATGAATGAACGCGCGGCAATGCAGGCCGCTTTCAAAGCCAACACACTGCCCGCTGTGCAAATGCGCTTGCCTAGTTGGCGCACCACATGCCTTGTTGCATGCGCTGTTTTATTGGCGCATGTGTGGTTGCTTGCATCTAGCAATTTGTGGCTAACGCCTAGTGCGGAGCAAACACTGCAAACCAAAGCGTTTGTGACGCGACAAATTCAATTACCGGCTGCGCAAAGTGCGACTACCCCCGCTAAACCGAAAAGTAATCCCGCACAAAAACCGCAAGCCAAAGTGGATGCTGAACCGCCCTCTGCTACTTCAACGTCTGCCGACACAAGCACAGCGCTTTCATCAGACGCCACACAAATCGGCAACAGTAATGCAAGTGTTTCTAACATTGGGAATCAAGACATTACTTCTGCCCCAGTCGTCCTTCCTTCTAGCGTTGCATCAGGCGTTGATATGCCACCTTACCCGCGCTTTGCAGGTGACGGCGTTCCTGCAAATGAAGCCAGTGCCTTCAAAATTCCTGCGCCTGTATTTTTGAAATACCAAGTGCTTGGTATGTCCAAGCAGATGAACTACTCCGCATGGGCTGAGTTTTCTTGGCAGCATGATGGCCAACGCTATGACTCCAAACTGGAAGTAGGTGCGTTTTTGTTAGGGTCTCGTAGCCAAACAAGCCAAGGAACTTTGGGCGCAGAGGGGGTGATACCGCAGCGCTTTGGCGACAAATTCCGCACCGAAGTCGCCTCGCATTTCCAGCGCGACAAAGGTGTGGTCAGTTTTAGTACCAATGTGCCCGAGGTGCCTTTGCTCAAAGGTGCGCAAGACCGCTTGAGCGTAGTGATGCAAATTGCGGCTTTATTGTCTGCAGACCCCGAGCGTTATCCCTTAGGCACCATGCTCTCATTTCAAACGGTGGCAACGCGCGATGCGGAGGTGTGGCTTTTCTTGGTTGAGAAGTCTGAAACCTTGCAATTGCCTTATGGCGACGTCCCGACCATCAAGATCAACCGCAAGCCCCGCAAGGAATTTGACCAAACGATCGAACTCTGGTTTGCCCCGTCGATAGACTATTTACCTGTGCGTTTGCGGGTTACCAACGCCAACGGCGACTTTGTAGACCAGCAATTACGTAAGGTTGAAAAGCCAAGGTCTTGAAATTTGGCGTTTGAATCCGATATCCTAGGGGTACACACCCGTTTTACTGAAAGCCACAACACCATGGACATGCTCTATAACTCTGAGACTTTCTCCGTCATGCACCTGCAAATGCAAGAAACAGAGTTTCTACCGACCCGTCCTGATGTACCCGTCCTAGCCCGCCACGGGTTTGAGATCGTCGACAAGCGTTCTGGCAAAGAGTTATTTTTAGAAGGCTCTTGGGCTGAGCAGTTCCAAACCCATTTGCGCGCTTGGCAAGAAAACTCTCCTACCCAAGAAGAAGTAGAAGGCACGTTAGCCGGCTACGCAGAATTGGCCCAAAACCCTGTAGTAGTGCACTAAGGTTTTCTGAGATACAGCCAGTAATAGATAGGCTGCACTAATAACAAAATAGCCACTAGCCGGCACACCTGAAACGCGCTGACTACAGCCACCCCAAGTTGCAATACTTTGGCGGTAATCGCCATTTCAGCAATTCCGCCCGGTGACGTGCTCAACATCATGGTGGGCAAAGGCAGGCCAGTGAGCCACACCAAGCCTTCTGCAAAACCGGCACACACCACAATCATCACCACCGTTGCCAAAGCCACGCTAGCCAACCAACGCGGTGCGGTGTGCACAAAAGATGCGGTGAAGCGCACACCCAAACTCACTCCAATCACCATCTGTGCAGTGTTGGACAACCATGGCGGAATGCCTGAGAGCGTGATCTCGTTCATCGTCAACACCGTAGCGACCAAGAAAGGCCCCAAAAACCAGGGGTTGGGGCGCTTCATCAGCTTCAGCGCACCCGCACCCATTCCTGTGCAAATAGCCAAAAGCGCCAAGCCTTGCCAATCGAGTTGACGCGCAAAGGCGGGTGCCACGTCTAACCCATGCCAACCGCTGAACTGCATGACAAACGGCACTATCACAGTGACTATTAACACGCGCAAACTATGCGCGGATGCGACCAAATCAGTTCTGGCCATAGCGCGCTCGGCCAAAAGCGTCATTTCAGAAGCGCCGCCGATTGGGCCAGCAAAGTAAGTGGTCGCGCGGTCTAGTCCTTCCATGCGCGGTGCATGTACCCAATGCAACCAGCGACCAAAGGCAAACCCAAGCAACAGCGCCCACACAATGCCCAATCCAATCGCCCACCACAGACTCACCAACAAGGCGGTGACCTGCGGCGTGAAGTAAAGGCCTAAAGCTGCTCCGATGACCCACTGGCCTACATCGCGAAAAGGGTTCCAACTGAGCGTGGGCGCACCGCGCATCGAAGCAAACGATGTGGCAATTAGCGGCCCAATCATCCACGGCAAGGGTGTGTGTAAGGCAATGCAGACTTGCGCTGCGACCCATGCCAACAGCAAAGTACCAGCAACGCGAATAGAAAACCCAACAGCTGGGCGCATGGAAAGCATGGGGTGATATTTTGCCTTTTCCCTACTGTGAAGCGTGTCGCGCGTGCGTACCTACAATCGGCGTATGACTGCTTACATTCTCAATTTGTCATGCCCAGACCGCACGGGCATTGTGCATGCCGTGTCGGGGTTTTTGCTCGAACGCCAAGGCAATATCGAAGAAGCCGCCCAATACAACGACCCTGATACCGGTTTGTTTTTTATGCGGGTACGTTTTGCCTGCGATGTTGTTGCGCAAGACGACTTGCGCGCGCAATTACTGGGTTTGGCTGAAACACTCAGCATGCAATGGACATTGCACAACGCGTCGCAACCTATGCGCACCGTTCTGATGGTCAGCAAAGAAGGCCATTGCTTGAACGATTTGCTGTTTCGCTGGAAAAGCGGCCTGCTGCCACTCGATATCCGCGCCATCATCAGCAACCACCGCGATTTCTACCAACTCGCAGCCAGTTACAACGTGCCTTTCCACCATATTCCCGTCACTGCAGCAACCAAAGCACAAGGTGAAGCGAAGCAGTTCGAGATCATTCAATCTGAAGGCGCCGAGCTGGTAGTGTTGGCGCGCTACATGCAAATCTTGAGCGACGACATGTGCAAAAAACTTGCAGGTCGTACGATCAATATCCATCACAGTTTCTTGCCTAGTTTCAAAGGTGCTAAACCTTATTACCAAGCGCATGACCGCGGCGTCAAACTCATTGGTGCAACGGCCCACTATGTCACTGCTGACTTAGACGAAGGTCCGATCATTGAACAAGACGTCGCCCGCGTCGACCACAGCAAAACAGTGGAAGACCTCACCACCCAAGGCCGTGACACCGAAGCCCAAGTATTGGCGCGTGCCGTCAAATGGCATAGCGAACACCGCGTGCTAATAAACGGCCATAAAACCGTCATCTTCAAATAACCATTGAGGTCCCTGCCATGAATGCCCCTATTTCTTCTGCGCACTTAAAGTCGATGACCCATGCTGAGCGCCAGTCCCAAGTGGTCGCTGCGCTTTTGCGTGTCTTGCCTGCGCATGCGGTGCTCTACACCACCGAAGATACGGTCCCTTACGAATGTGATGGCCTCACAGCTTATCGGGCACGTCCCTTGTGTGTGGTTTTGCCAGAAACCTACGCGCAAGTCCAAGCCATATTGCAAACCTGCCATGCGATCGATGCACCCGTTGTAGCGCGTGGTGCTGGCACAGGTTTGTCTGGCGGCGCGATGCCGCATGCCCAAGGGGTAACACTCTCGCTAGCCAAGTTCAACAAAATTTTGGATATCGACCCCATTGCACGCACCGCCACCGTGCAGTGTGGCGTGCGTAATCTGGCGATCAGCGAAGCCGTTGCGCATTTGGGTTTGTATTACGCGCCTGATCCGTCCAGTCAAATTGCCTGCACCATCGGCGGCAATGTGGCGGAAAACTCGGGCGGTGTGCATTGCCTGAAATACGGTTTGACTTTGCACAACCTGATGAAAGTCAAAGGATTCACCATCGAAGGCGAAGCCATTGAATTTGGAAGCAACGCACTCGATACACCTGGATTAGATTTATTGCCGCTAGTAGTTGGCAGCGAAGGCATGTTGGCGGTCACGACCGAAGTAACGGTCAAGCTAGTGCCCAAGCCTCAGTTGGCACGTTGCATCATGGCAAGCTTTGACGATATGCGTAAAGCAGGTGATGCGGTGGCATCAGTCATTGCGGCAGGCATTATTCCTGCGGGTTTGGAAATGATGGACAAACCCATGACCGCAGCCGTAGAAGGCTTTGTGCATGCGGGCTACGACCTCAACGCGGAAGCGATTTTGTTGTGCGAGAGTGATGGCACCCCTGAAGAAGTAGAAGAAGAGATTGGCCGCATGAGCGAGGTGTTGCGCCAATGTGGCGCAACGGCCATTGCGGTGAGCCAAAACGAAGCGGAGCGTTTGCGTTTTTGGAGTGGCCGGAAAAATGCGTTTCCTGCATCAGGACGCATCAGCCCCGACTACATGTGCATGGACAGCACCATTCCCCGTAAACGCTTGGCTGATATTTTGTTGGCTATCGCTGAAATGGAAAAGAAATACCAATTGCGTTGCGCCAATGTATTTCACGCAGGTGATGGCAATTTGCATCCACTAATTTTGTTTGATGCAAATGACCCTGACCAACTTCAACGATGCGAATTGTTTGGTGCAGATATCTTAGAAACCAGTGTGGCGATGGGCGGCACGGTCACTGGTGAGCATGGTGTGGGTATTGAAAAACTCAACAGCATGTGTGTGCAATTTAGCGCTGAGGAAAATGAACAGATGTTCGCTGTGAAACGTGCTTTTGACCCCAAGGGTTTGCTAAATCCTGGAAAAGTGATTCCTACGTTGAACCGCTGTGCTGAATACGGAAAGATGCTGGTGCGTGCTGGGCAAATCAAGCATCCTGATTTGCCTAGGTTTTAGAAACTTTTAAATTTAGCGTTTAGCCGATTTCGGCTGCAAATTAGATTGGCGCTCATACAAACGGCCAGAAGCATATT
>JBAXNJ010000132.1:0-5192 GCA_037133815.1 Betaproteobacteria bacterium | reverse complement strand
GGCCAAGAAGGGCTGCACCGTTATAGCGTCGGTGGTCTACCCGGTCTTTAAAGTCAGACAAAACAGGATAAGCGAAGATAGCTGCAATTCGCGTATAGATATTGCGCATAAACGATTGTTTAAGGATTTCACCGATCTTATGGGCCAGTCCTTCACTAGCTTTTAAGGCCACATTGCCGACAAAACCGTCGCAGACGATTAAATCGACCGTTCCTTGGTAAATATCAGTACCTTCGACGTTTCCATAGAAATTGAGATCGCCGCTGTTAGCCGCTGTTCGCAACAGTTCGGCTGCTTTTTTGATGATTTCATTACCTTTTATCGCTTCTTCACCGATATTCAATAGGCCCACCGTGGGGCTTTCGATGTCATAGAGAACTGATACCAAGGCCGATCCAAGCACTGCAAACTGCAATAAGTGCTCTGGAGTGCAGTCGACATTGGCGCCCAAATCGAGCATGGTGGAGCCACCACCTTTGAAATTGGGCATACGCCCTGCGATCGCTGGTCGCTCTATTCCATCCATGGTTTTGAGTACATAACGGGCAATCGCCATTAGCGCGCCCGTGTTGCCTGCAGAAACAGCCGCCTGGGCTGCGCCGTCCTTGACTTGCTCGATGGCCACGCGCATAGAAGAGTCTTTTTTACGGCGCAGGGCAACTTCGATAGGGTCATCCATCGTGACCACTTCAGATGCTGCAACCACTTTAGCGCGTGGGTGGACAAAACCAGATAAAGCTTCTGGCAAACCCACTAAAAGCAAAGATGCGTCTGGATGGTTGTTTAAAAACTGTCGGCACGCAGCCAGTGTGACGCGGGGGCCGTGGTCACCCCCCATACAATCAACGGCAACTGTGATCATGCGGGTATCTTTAGGGAAAAAAACAAAAGCCCGAGGCGCTAGTAGTGCCGCGGGCCATTTGGTATTGGCGTGGATTACGCTTCGGTTTTGCTTTTCAGCACTTTGCGACCACGGTAAAAGCCGTTAGGGCTGATGTGGTGGCGCAGGTGGGTTTCGCCCGTTGTAGGCTCAACAGCAGTACCGGGAGCAGTCAAAGCAGTGTGCGAGTTGTGCATGCCGCGTTTAGAAGGAGATTTTTTGTTTTGCTGGACAGCCATGTGAGGCTCCTAGACGGTTAAATGGGTTAATTCACGGTGGCGCTCCTAGCTAAGGCCAGTGACGCACCAAGCCCATGATTATAGCGGATCTCGTCTGATTGTCAGTTTTTGCCAAGCCGCATCGTGGCCAAAACCGCAAAAGGGTTGGGTTTAGCGTCCGTATTCGCATCGGAATCATCTTTCAAAGTGGGCGCGTGCTCACTTTGGCAGCTTGTGTGCATCGGCACCAAAGGCAAGACCATCAACAGCTCGTCTTCGACTAGCGCCAGCAAGTCGAAGTCTTTGCTGAACACCAACAAGTCCTCTTCGCTTTCATCGTCTTGGGCCTCGGCAGTCGCCTCGTCTTTGACGAAACGGAAACTTCTATCGACCTCCAACTCCTGCCCAACCGTTTTCAAACAGCGTTGGCAGGTCAGGGGAACTTCGGTTTTGGCTTGCAAATGCATCCATACGGCAGCCTGTCCGTCGCTGGCTGGTCGCAATTCGCCTTGCGCAGACCACGCTGCCTTGCCGGCGACGTCTTCTGCGCAGTCTGCGCGCAAGCGGAGCATGCTGTGCAAATCGACCTCGCCCGACAACGCGCTTTGGCTCGTTGCGAAGGCCTTGAGATCAAGATGTTGCGGTCTGAAGGGGGAGGACATGAAGAGCAGTGTAAGAGAATCACATCCTATGTCTTCTTCCCCTCGCCTCTTGATCTTGGGTTCCACCTCGCGCTATCGTCACGAGTTGCTTTCACGTTTGCGCCTCAAGTTTGATGTAGTCGCACCCGATGTGGACGAAACCCCTCTTGCTGGAGAGTCTCCACTCGCCTTAGCCAGCCGTTTGGCGCTGGCCAAAGCCCACGCAGTCGCCAAACTTCATCCAGGTGCTGTTGTCATCGGCTCCGACCAAGTGGCCGACTTGCACGGCGAGCCTTTGGGCAAACCTGGTAACCATGCACGCGCAGTTCAACAGCTACAACGCATGCGCGGGCAAACCGTCGTATTTCAAACTGCGGTGGCCGTGGTGTGCCACGCCACCGGCTTTGAACAAATGGAAGTAGCCCCCGTGCGCGTGCGCTTTCGTGACCTAACAAACACCGAGATTGAGTCCTATTTACAAGCAGAGCAACCCTATGACTGTGCAGGTAGCGCCAAAAGCGAGGGGCTTGGCATTGCCTTGCTGGACGCGATCGACAACGATGATCCGACAGCGCTCATAGGCTTGCCCTTGATACGCACCTGCCGCATGCTGCGAGAGGCTGGAATCGCTCTTTTATGACTACACCCCAAAAAGGCACGCTTTACCTAGTGCCCACGCCACTCGACTTTGGTTGCGACACCTCCGCGCCCATTGCCGACGTTTTGCCACAAGCCACCTTAAGGGTCGCATCAGGCCTGACCCACTGGATTACTGAAAACGCCAAAAGCACGCGCTCATTTTTAAAACGCGTGAACGATGTTGCGCCACTCACTGTTACTTTGCAAGAGATGCAGATCACCGAACTGCCCCGGGAAGTTCACAAAAAAGGTGATCACCAAGGAGAGTTTGATGCCAAGCCCCTGCTTGCATTGGCATTGAAAGGCCAGGATATTGGTTTGGTCAGCGAAGCAGGGATGCCAGCGGTGGCAGACCCAGGTTCTTCTGTCGTGTTAGCAGCTCACCAACTGGGAATTCGAGTAGTTCCTTTGGTGGGCCCCGTGTCATTGCTGCTGGCCTTGGCTGCCAGTGGATTGAATGGACAAAACTTTGCGTTCGTTGGCTATTTGCCGCAAGACAGTGCGGCGCGCTTGCAACGCATGCGTGAACTTGAAACGCTGGCCATGAAAACCGGCCAAACACAACTCTTTATTGAGACGCCCTATCGCAATAAAGCTTTGTGGGAAGCACTGCTTAAAGGCCTACAACCCAACACGCGACTTGCGCGCGCTAGTGGTCTGACCTTGCCAACTATGGATGTAAAGTGTCTTACGGTGAAAGATTGGTGCCAACAACCCAGCGATATCAGTGACGCGCCAACTGTGTTTGCTATTGGCAAATAATCGGAGAAGGCTTACCGAACTGAAGGCTGCCGCTGCAAAGCATGCACCGCACCTTCACCCATCGCCGCACCAAAGCGCTTAGCTAAACGTTCAGCGACGTTGTCATGGCGGGTGTAATCGATGATGTCTTCGGCTTTGACAATTTCGCGCGCCACGTAATCTAAGTTGCCCAAGCCATCCGCCAAGCCTATGTCAACCGCTTGCTGGCCACTCCAAAACAACCCAGTGAACAATTCAGGCGTTTCTTTCAAACGCTTGCCGCGACCATCTCGCACCACTTGGATAAATTGCGCATGGATTTGGTCGAGTAATGTTTGCGCATGGGTACGCTGGGCTTTGGTTTGTGGGCTAAAGGGGTCTAAGAAACCTTTGTTCACCCCAGCTGTCATCAAGCGTCGTTCGACACCTAATTTATCCATCAAACCGGTAAAACCAAAGCCATCCATCAGTACGCCGATGCTGCCAACGATGCTGGCCTTGTCAACGTAAATTTCATCTGCTGACACCGCGATGTAATACGCCGCAGAGGCACAAGATTCTTCCACCACCGCATACACCGGTTTTTCATGTTTGGCCTTGAGTCGACGTACCTCATCATTGATGATACCGGCCTGCACTGGGCTACCACCTGGCGAGTTGATAAGCAACACAATGGCGCGGGATCCATCGTCTTCAAAAGCCGCGCGCAAAGCATTCACCGTCAATTCTGCACTCGCGTCTGAGCCATTGGCAATCTCACCTTTGATGGCAACAACCGCCGTATGCGGCTGGCTGGGGCCAGAGCTTCCGACACCCGCACGATGAAGTCCCGTCCAAGCCAACACGGCAAATAGCGCCAACCAAGCAAACCTAAAAAATATGCGCCAGCGCCGGCTCGCGCGCTGCTCCGTCAAAGTGGCGAATGCCAAACGTTCTAAGGTATCGCGTTCCCACACCACTTTATGGCTGGGTGCGGACGGTGTATTGGGTTGCTGGTGGTTATCTGGCATGTCGCGTGTTAAAGAGGAAATTCAAAAGGTTTTAAGTTGTAAGCAGTATGCCAGTGGACCACGCCGTCTGTTTCTGAAAGGTCAATCTTGACCAAGCCGCCGCGGCATGGGCCGCCAGAGCATTCGCCGGTATCGGGGGCATACACCGCACCGTGCGTCGCGCACAGCAACCACCTGCCGGTATCGTCAAAAAACTGGTCGGGCTGGAAATCCAGCTCCATGGCCACATGGGTGCAGCGGTTCAAATACGCATGGGGCTGGCCTTCAAAACGCACCGCAAAAGCGCGGCAAGTTTGGCCCGCGTAGACCACATCAAAAGGAACGGCTCTTGCACCTTCTTGTAAATCTGCACTCGCGCAAAAGGCTATGCGCTGATTAGCGTCATCTTGGTTCATCCTTATCCTCGCTACCCGTTTACCAACAACCAATCATGTAACTCCCGCACCGTGTGTGCCACAAAGCGCGGTTGCAAGGGTGCAAATTCTGAATGGTCGTGCGCGCCGTAACTCACCCCCACACTGGGGCAGCCCGCTCTTTTAGCCATTTCTAAATCGTGGGTCGTGTCGCCGACCATCAAGGTGCGTTCGGGTGACACACCAAATTCGCCCATCAACTCTTGCAGCATCAAAGGGTTGGGCTTGCCCGCTGTTTCGTCGGCGGTGCGCGATGCGTCAAACAAGCCTTGCAATTGCACGGTGTTCAAAGCCTCGGTCAAACCTTTGCGGCTTTTACCGGTGGCAACCGCTAACACATGCTGGCGTTCACGCAAAGCGTGGAGCATGGGCAAAATGCCATCGAACAAGCTGATGTCATCGACATGTTGTTGGTAATGGAAACGGTATCGCTCGCCGAGCAAAGGGTATTTCTCTTTAGGTACATCCGGTGCGGCGTGGGCCAAGGCGGGCATGAGCGCCATGCCGATCACGTAAGCGGCTGCTGTATCACTTGGTTTGGCACCACCCACATCTTGAACCGCCGCTTGGATGCAACGGGTGATGATTTGCGTCGAATCAAACAAAGTGCCATCCCAATCGAAGGCGATCAAATCAAAGTGGCGGGTCTT
>JBAXNJ010000131.1:0-5193 GCA_037133815.1 Betaproteobacteria bacterium | reverse complement strand
CGCTGAGTAATATGCGCCAAAGCCTCTTCCACTTGGTCAATCAAAATCAAGCAAAGATCCCCTTGATTCAATCGCTCCATAGCCTTATCAATCGCTAAAAACTCACCATAAATCTCGTCTACTTGACGCGTACGCTTAGCGCCCTCTAAACCTTGGCGCAATAGTTTCAGTACCTCTCCATCTTCGCGCCCACGTTGGCAGGCGTCTTGGTAGAGCACTACTTCATCGAATGCATCACCAATGATGCGGGTCTGTTCACGAATATCGTCGTCACGTCTATCTCCAGCACCGCTGATCACTACGCTGCGTTTTTGCGCAGGCAGATTGGTGACGGCTTGTACCAATGCTTTGATGGCATCTGGGTTGTGTCCGTAGTCGGCTATGACAGTTGCGCCCTTGTATTCAAAAACGTTGAAACGACCAGGCACACCTTGGATGTCACTGATGAAAGTTGCGAGTCCTTTGCAGATGGTTTCCCATGGAATATTGATCGCCCAAGCTGCCGCAATGGATGCCATGGCATTTTCGATTTGGAAGGCGATGGCGCCACTGCGGGTGACGGGTACTTCTGAGAGGGGAATACGTACCGAGTGTTGGCCTTGCATGGCAACGATATGGTCGTCTTCCACAAATAGCACGCGCTTTCCTTGTGCGCGGTGTGTGGCGATGATGGGGTGGTGGGTGTCTAGACCAAAGAAAATCACGTCACCTGGGCAATTGACTGCCATGCGAGCCACTAGTGGGTCGGTGGCATTGAGCACTGCAGTGCCTGATGCGGCAACGTTTTGCACGATCATGCGCTTGAGGACTGCTAAATCTTCTACTGTTGAGATGTAGTTCAAACCGAGATGGTCACCCATACCGATGTTGGTAACGACAGCTACATGGCAGCGGTCAAAGGCCAAGCCTTCGCGCAGCATTCCGCCTCGCGCTGTTTCTAGAACGGCGGCGTCTACATCGGGATGCGCTAGAACATTGCGTGCACTTCGTGGGCCGCTGCAGTCGCCGCTATCGGTTTGTCTGCCGTTGACATACACGCCATCGGTGTTGGTCATGCCTACACGCAGCCCGTGTGAGCGCAATAGATGCGAGGTGAGACGAACGGTGGTTGTTTTGCCGTTGGTGCCCGTCACAGCAATGACAGGCACGCGTCCATCTTCACCATTGGGAAACATGGTGGCAATTACGGCTTCGCCGACATCGCGGCCTTTGCCAAATGATGGACTTAGGTGCATACGCAAGCCTGGGGCCGCATTGACTTCCACAACACCACCACCTTGTTCTTCCATGGGAAGTAAAACCGATTCGCAGACTACGTCAACGCCACAAATATCGAGTCCCACCATTTGTGCTGCTGCAATGGCGCGGGCAGCAACTTCTTGGTGTACATCGTCAGTGACGTCTGTTGCAGTGCCGCCGGTGGAGAGGTTAGCGTTGTTGCGCAAGATGACGCGTGTGCCTTTAGCAGGTACAGAGTTTTCGTCTAAACCTTGTTCTTTAAGCCGGTTTTTAGCGATATCGTCTAAGCGAATTTTGGTGAGTGATGTGGCATGGCCTTCGCCGCGGCGCGGATCGGCGTTGACTAGCTTCACCAATTCATGCACGGTATTTTTTCCGTTGCCTATGACCAACGGGGGATCACGCCTCGCCGCGGCTACTAATTTATTGCCTACTACCAATAAACGGAAATCGCTGCCGGGTAAGTAGCGTTCCACCAGCACGTCATCTCTAAAAGATTTTGCGGTGTTGTAAGCCGTCATCACGCCTTCCTTGGTGGCAATGTTGACGCTAATACCTTTTCCTTGGTTACCGTCGCGCGGTTTGACCACGACAGGTAAGCCTATTTCCTGCGCCGCCGCCCATGCATCTTGTGCACTCGTGACAGGGCGGCCTAGTGGTACGGGAACGCCAGCTGCATGCAAGAGTTTTTTGGTGAGTTCTTTGTCTTGCGCGATTGATTCAGCAATAGCACTCGTCGCATCAATTTCTGCAGCTTGGATACGGCGTTGCTTGCTACCCCAACCCAATTGCACCAAAGAGCCTTCGGTCAAACGTCGGAAAGGAATGCCACGGGCAACGGCTGCGTTGACGATGGATCCTGTGGAGGGCCCAAGTCGAATGTCTTCGTCTAAGCCGCGCAGTTGATCGATAGCGACCTCCACATCAAATTCACCAGCATGTGAAGCTGCAGAGCACAGATCTCTAGCGAGTTTGATAGCGAGGCAGCCGACTTCTTCCTCGGTGTATTCCACTGCAACTTGGTACACGCCTTTTTCATTGGTGGCGGTGGTACGACTGAATGTGACGGGACATCCTGCTTGAATTTGCAAATGCAACGTGGTGGCTTCAATTGCATGAGCCATGCTCAAGGGGGCTTTGCGGTCGGTAGGACTGAGCTGACCTAATCCTGGAAACAACTGACGCAAATGCGTTTCAAATTCAGGACGGCTACTTAAATCTAATTCATCGCCCTCGCAGCGCACTAAAGCCTCTACGGCGGTGTGGCGTGTCCAGAGATTGGGGCCGCGCAATGCGCGAATGCGTGAGACTTCCATTAGCCGTTCATCCTTGCCAGGTCTTTGGTGACCTGTTCATGTTTTTGTCCAAAGTTTTTTAATCCAGCGCGAATCAACAATGGTGTGATGCCTAAAGACCAGCCAGTTGCAACTGCCGCCAATAAGGTGTTGATATGTAAGCCTTGCTGAAGTAGTTTTACAATTAAATCCATGTCGAGATGAAAGAGGGAAGTTTCTTGATCGCCCCGCGCTAAGGTCACAAAACCTTCTAGACAAAACACTGCGCGACCGCCTTGTTGGCGGTGCGCAGTTAGGTGCGCATTATTGGCATCTTGTGCGTAAAACAAGACTTCGCCATCGCTGAGTTCTGCCAACCCCACGACAGCGTCATCTTGCGCGTTCAACACTGCAGCGCCTTCAGGCAACACCAAATCAATTTGGGTTCGAATCACGGTGCGCATTTGGTCAGGCGTTTGGATATCGTGCTGGTCGATCAATATTTGTGTGGTCTCAGGCATATTGGTCACCACGCCAACTTGGCATCTGTCATAGGCCAAGCCTTCATTCAAGATATGTAGGGGCGTGGTTTCAAATACGGCAGCGTCCAGTGCGCGGTTGATGAGCAGGCGTTCACTGTCTTCAAAGCCACGCGCATCGTTTTTACCTAAATGGTGTTGGTTCATATACAAACCGTCTTTGCAAGCCAGACCTGTGCGGTGTCCTGACAGATGTATGAGCCATGCCACGAGTTGCGCGAGTTGGGTGGTTTGTTCTGTACCCACAATACCGACAACGGGAATGCGGCCAGAATCATTCGGTCCAAACAAATGGTCGACGATCGCTTTGCCAACAGGACGCGGTTGGCCCACTGCAGGTTTCACATGCATGAGCAGACCAGGACCGGCATTGACTTCTATCACAGCGCCACGTGTTTCATGCAGGGGGCGGCTGATATCTTCTGTCACGATGTCAATGCCTGCGATATCAAGACCGATCACGCGAGCAGCCAATGTGGCAGCTGCTACAACATCTGGATGAACTTTGTCGGTGACATCGACATTGAGGTTGCCATTGCGTTGCACCACCACTTTACGTTCTTTATCGACCACGCTATGGGGTTCGAGTCCTTGGCGTTGTATTTCTAACAAAGTCATCTCACCGCGCGAGGAGTTGGAGAATTTAATAAGGTCTAGCGGGAATGTTTCAGACTCGCCCCGGCGTGGGTCGGTGTTGATTTGGGATTCGATCAATTGCTCTACCGTCGAGGCACCGTCACCTACTACATAGGCAGTTTCACCTTGGGTCGCTGCAACCACGCGGTCACCTACCACCAATACGCGGTGCTCTTCGCCTTTGACATAGCGCTCAATCAAAACGGGTACGTTCGCGTCAGATTCAGACCAGCCTGCGCCAACTGTGTTGGCAGCTAGCCATGCCGCGCGCACTGCTGCTTCTGTGTCTAAATTCAGCGAAACACCGCGACCACGGTTGCCGTCGGCTGGTTTGATCGCTACAGGCAAACCAATATCTTGTGAGGCTTTCCAGGCTTGGTCTGCACTCGTGACAATCTGACCCTCAGGCACAGGAATACCGCATTGGGTGAGCAAACGTTTAGTGAGGTCTTTGTCGCTTGAAATGCTCTCAGCAATCGCACTGGTGCGATCGGTTTCTGCTGTCCAAATACGACGTTGGCGTGAACCATAGCCAAGTTGCACCAAATTACCCTCAGTCAAACGGATGAAAGGTGTTTTGCGTTCCATCGCCGCATCAACAATGCAGGCAGTGCTGGGTCCTAAGCACAACACATCGACGATGGCTTTGAGTTCTTCTACGGTGGCTGCGACATCAAAGGGTAGGTTATTAGCAGCTGACATCACCAATCGGTGGGCTGCTGTGAAACTGGCGCGTCCTAAGGTTTCGTGCTCGGTGCGAAACACTACTTTGTAGACACCGCGCTTGCTGATCTCGCGGGCTTTGCCAAATTCGGCTCGGGCACCGGCCAGCAACTGCAACTCGATCGAGACATGTTCAATGATGTGCCCCATCCATGTGCCACCGACCAATCGGGTTAAAAAACCGCCGCGGTGGCCCACACCGCAATGGTGCTCGACCAAGCCTGGCAAACAAGCATTGACACGGTCATTAAAACCTTCAATAGAGTTGGAGGGGTGGTCCTCCATCTCGCCTAAATCAATCAAGGCCTCGATGATGGGGCGATAGGTCCAAATATTGGGGCCACGCAAATAATTTACGCGCAGAATTTGTATGTCTTGGAAGGCCATAAATGAGGGGTTGGTATGCTGAATGCTTCAGCGGATGTTTTGCAAAAGGGGTCTGACCGCAAAATCTCGGAAGATACAATTCAAAAATACGATGTTGCGTGCAACAAGTTCAGGCTCCTGCTTCTTGTTCACCGACCTTCGTTTGTTGCCAATCGATTTAGGCCGGAAAATATATAAGAATGAATGCATCTCTTTCGGCTAATGCCAACTTTATGTTGCCTTTTGAGTGGAAGGCATCAGCGTCGGCACAACTCTCACCTCAAGAAAACGTTTTAGCTTGGATAGAAGTTGACTTAGACACGCAATTGCAGTTCGCCAAAGGACTGCTAATTGTGACAGACCAACGCCTTCTTTCAGCGAATCCACGCGCCTCTGGTCTTGAATGGCAATGCTGG
>JBAXNJ010000130.1:0-5200 GCA_037133815.1 Betaproteobacteria bacterium | reverse complement strand
GCCAAACTTGTGAACAATTGGAAGACCAAAACGGCCGACCAACTCACCGATGCTGAAGTCATCGCCATGCCTGATGACGAGTACATGAGTGACCTGCAAATGGCATTCTTTCGCATCAAGTTGGTCCATTTGAAAGATGAGGTGTTGACCAACGCCAGTGAAACCACCGAGCATCTGCGCGAAGACACGGTCGTTGTTCCCGACCCCGCAGACCGCGCCACCATTGAAGAAGAGCATGCATTGGAGTTGCGTACCCGTGACCGCGAGCGCAAATTGCTGAAAAAAATCGAGCAGTCTATCCACCGTATCGACGGTGGCGATTACGGCTACTGCGATGAAACGGGTGAGCCTATCGGGATCGCCCGCCTGCTGGCGCGTCCCACGGCTACTTTGTCCCTAGAAGCACAAGAGCGCCGCGAATTGAAGCAAAAAATGTTCGGGGATTGAGACGTTGTTCCCTGACAACGCGAAAAACAGGCCCTTGGCCTGTTTTTTTTCGGCCATTCTGTTCTTGATAAGACACTTTTAATAGATCTTCTAAGTGCTTGCTTTATAACGATTTTTACTTCTAGACTTGTTTATGAAATCGCTCCTAAGTTGTTGATTTCATTGAAAAAAATAGAAAACCCCTTGGTGGAGCAGTGAAATCCTGATACAGTGCAAATAAGTGCAATTAAGTGGTGAAAAGTGTCAATTCACTTTCACTGCCGCTTGCGTATTGTCTGTTTGCCAAGGAAAGCCACTGTGTTTCAAGGTGCGTCATCGCTGAGTCTCGATGCCAAGGGCCGTTTGTCGGTACCTACGCGTCATCGCGACGTCTTGAGCGCCACAGCCGCCGGACTGCTTACGATCACACGCCATCCCCACGGATGTTTGATGGTGTTCCCGCGCACCGAGTGGGAGAAATTTCGTGAACGTATAGCCGCATTGCCCATGAGTGCGCAGTGGTGGAAGCGGGTTTTGCTCGGTAATGCGATGGATGTGGAAATGGACGGCACCGGCCGTGTGTTGATTTCCCCCGAACTGCGCGCAGCAGCAGGTATTTCAAAAGACACCATGTTGCTGGGCATGGGCAACCACTTTGAGTTGTGGGACAAAACGACTTACGACACGCTAGAAGCGCAAGCCATGCAAGGCGAAATGCCTGACGTCTTCAAGGAATTTTCTTTCTAAAGGATGACGGTGGACACGCCATGGCAGCACACCACCGTCCTACTCAGCGAAGCCGTCGATGCACTCGACCTTCAGCCGGACGGTACTTACATAGATGCAACCTTTGGACGCGGTGGGCACACGCGTTTGATGCTCTCCAAACTCTCCGACAAAGGACGGGTCATTGCATTCGACAAAGACCCCGAAGCGATCGCAGCTGCCCAACAAATTCAAGACCCTCGTTTGTCGATACGGCACGAAGGATTTGCACATTTAGGCGATTTACCCCCTGCATCGGTCGATGGCGTGTTGATGGACTTGGGCATCAGCTCGCCGCAAGTCGACAACCCGGCACGCGGATTTTCATTTCGACACAACGGCCCTTTGGATATGCGCATGGACACCACGTGTGGACAGAGTGTGCAGCAGTGGTTGGCAGAAGCAGACATTCAACACATAGCGGAGGTGATACGTGAATATGGCGAGGAACGGTTTGCTTTACAGATTGCAAAGGCGATTGATGCTCGCCGACAAGAACGGGGCGTTCCTACAAGCACCGCTGAACTGGCCCAGCTCGTGGCTGACACGGTCAAAACCCGCGAGCCGGGCAAGGACCCTGCAACGCGCACATTTCAGGCTTTTCGGATTTTCATCAACGCCGAGCTTGAGGAGTTGCAACAAGCGCTAGACGCTACGTTGCACGTACTGCGCCCGCATGGAAGATTGGCTGTTATCAGTTTTCATTCTTTGGAAGACCGCATCGTGAAGCAGTTCATTGCGCAACACGCGCGTGAGGTGTATGACCGTCGCGCACCATTTGCACCGCCGCAAGTTATGGATTTCAAAGCGGTGCAACGTATCAAGCCTAGTGAGCAAGAAATTGCTAACAATCCTCGTGCGCGAAGCGCTATCTTGCGTGTTGCAGAACGCCTTCCTTCACCGCAGCACGAGGCGTTGGCATGAGCCGTGTGAGCATTATTTTGTTGGTTGCAGTTTTGCTCAGCGCACTTTATTTGGTGAGAACCCAATACCAATCACGCGCGCTGACTACCGAACTCGATCAGACTATGAGTGAAGCGCGTCGATTAGAAATTGAGAACGACCGTTTAGATGTGGAGCGACGCGCGCAAGCAACTCCTAAGCGTGTTGAAAAATTGGCGCGTGAACAGTTGCACATGCGAACCATCACGCCAGCGATCACGCATTACGCAAAACTGCCGCCACCAGGTGTAACCACTTTAGAAACGGTGCGTCCATGAGTAGTCGAAGCGTTCAATACACATCGAGTCCCTTGTTGGCAAGCAAGACGCCTATTTGGCGCAGCCAATTTATCGTGGCGTGCATTGCATTAGGATTTTTAGGGCTAGTTGCACGCGCGGCATATGTGCAATTGATTGACAACGCATTTTTTAAGCGCCAAGGAGCGGTCCGTCATGTACGCACCTTGGATTTACCCGCTAATCGAGGTCGCATCCTAGACCGCAATGGCCACATATTGGCCTCGAGCGTCCCTGTGCCAAGCATTTGGGCGAATCCAGAAAGCATTGACCGCGATCCAGAAAAATTCAAAGCGCTGGCCAAGTTACTGGGAATGACGCAAGCCGAATTAGAAAAAAAGCTTAGCGATGAGGACAAAAACTTTGTTTGGCTGAAACGTCAAGTCGATGAACCCGTTGCCAAAAGCATAGAAGCACTCAAGATCAAAGGTATCTATGCACGCAAAGAATACAAACGCATCTACCCAGAAGGTGAAGCGGTTGCCCATGTGGTGGGCTTCACCAATGTAGAAAACATTGGGCAAGAGGGCGTTGAGCGTGAGTTCAACAAAAACTTAGGGGGTAAGCCTGGCTCGCGACGCGTCATCAAAGACAAATTTGGTCAGGTCGTAGAAGACATTGGCGAAATTATCTTGCCTGAAGACGGCAAAGATTTGCAATTGAGTATTGACAGCAAAGCACAGTACTTTGCTTACGAAAAAATCAAAGAAGCCGTTATATCCAATCGTGCCAAAGCAGGTAGTGTGGTAGTTTTACATGCGCAAACGGGTGAAGTGTTGGCCATGACCAACTACCCAAGTTTTGTGCCAGACAAGCGTAGTAATTTGATGGGAGAGCAGTTACGCAACCGCGCATTGACCGACACATTTGAGCCGGGTTCGGTGATGAAGCCTTTCACGATTGGCTTGGCCCTCAACTCTGGACGTCTCACGCCTAACTCGGTGATTCAAACTGCTCCTGGTTCCATGGTGTTAACAGGAACCACGATCCATGACTCGCATCCACACGGTGCCCTAACTGTTGAGCAAGTGATTCAAGTCTCTAGCAATGTAGGTACGACCAAGATTGCTATGCAAATGCAACCGCAAGAAATGTGGGAAACGTTTTCGCAAGCAGGGTTTGGACAAAAGCCTCCGATTGCATTTCCTGGCGTGGTGTCTGGACGTCTGCGCCCATACAAAACGTGGCGTCCTATCGAACAAGCCACTATGTCTTATGGCTACGGTTTGTCGGCCTCCCTCTTTCAAATGGCGCGCTCGTACACCGTGTTCTCGCATGAGGGGCAAATCATCCCCGTCACTTTGTTAAAGAACGAAGCCACTGTGTCAGGCGAACAAGTGTTCTCTGCCAACACCGCTAGCCAAGTACGCAAGATGCTCCAAATGGCCGCAGGCCCTGGTGGCACAGGGATGAAGGCGCAAACCATGGGCTACTCTGTAGGAGGTAAGTCCGGTACGGCCTATAAACAAGTCGGCAAGACGTATGGCAGTGAAAAAAACCGTAAATACCGCGGCTGGTTTGTTGGTATGGCACCGATCGACAAACCCTTGATCATCGTCGCGGTGATGCTCGATGAGCCGAGCAACGGCCGTTACTATGGTGGCGATGTAGCGGCACCAGTATTTAGTGAAGTGGTGCAGCAAACACTACGCATGATGCGTGTGCAACCCGATATTGCCTTCAAGCCTCTGGTGGTAACGCAACTAGTAAAGGAGTCTTTGTGATGCAAAGACTCCAGACGCCGGACCAAGCTGCCCAATGGTTGCGGGAGCGCGTCACCGGCGCTTTATGCACTGACAACAGACAAGTGCAAACCAACGATGGATTTATCGCTTGGCCAGGTGCGGCGCACGATGCGCGTCGTTTTGTGCCAGTTGCGTTGGAACAAGGTGCTAGTGCGTGTTTGATAGAAGAATCTGGTGCAGATATGTTTGCGTGGAGCGATGTGCCACTCACCCATGACCGTGTAGCAAGTTACAGCGGTCTTAAATCTGCGTGTGGTCCTATCGCTGCTAGTTTTTACCAACACCCCAGCGTTGACATGGATGTGATTGCGATCACGGGGACTAACGGCAAAACAAGCTGTGCTTGGTGGTTGGCGCATGCATTACAAAAACTTGACAAACCCTCTTCATTGGTTGGAACTCTAGGACTGGGTCGACCTGGCAGTTTGATCGCTACAGGTATGACAACGCCAGACCCTGTATTACTGCAATTCCATATGCGTGAAATGGCCAGTGAAGGTGTGTCCAGTTGCGTGATGGAAGCATCATCTATTGGAATAGCCGAAAACCGTCTCGATGGTGTGCATTTGCGGTTGGCGATGTTCACTAATTTTTCGCAGGACCATTTGGATTACCACGGCGATTTGGATAAGTATTGGCAAGCCAAAGAAGCCTTGTTTGATTGGCCAGGATTACAAGCGGTAGTGATCAATATCGATGACCCCAAAGGCGTATTGCTGGCTAACAAGTTGCAAAAAACAGGTCAAGTCAAGGTTTGGACGTACGCGACACAAAAACAAGATGTCAAAACGACTTCGCAGCACATCCAAGCAGTGAGAGTTGAATATGCCAATCGCGGCATGCAGTTTGAAATACAACTGGGCGATAAATTTGTATCTTTCAACACCACCATGGTGGGACACTACAACGTCAGTAATTTGACGGGAGTGATCGCCTGTTTGTGTGCTCTAGAACATCGCTTAGATGATGCAGCGCAAGCTTGTATGAATTTACCCTCGGTGCCCGGTCGTATGGAGTTATTTGGCA
>JBAXNJ010000129.1:0-5271 GCA_037133815.1 Betaproteobacteria bacterium | reverse complement strand
AAATTTGGAGGGACAGCATTCCATCTGGAAATATGCCGTGTGAGAGGGGAAAGAGAGGAACAGTGTGTTGCACGTGTGAGATCTGTTGTCAGGATTGGAAAACTCGGTTTAGTTTAGGACTACTTGTGTTTTTGAGTGGTTCTCAGGGTTAAGCCATTGAAAGACACCTGCATCACTGTTTTTTTGTTTCATCATCAAATACGCAAAGGCGCTCCGTATCCGGTTAATTCTAAATATCCATGCCCCAGCAAATGTTCCTCTTTCATCAAACGAACTGCCCCTTCCCAGTAAAACCCGCCCGTGCTGCTACGCGCGTCTACCTCTTGCGAGAGTATGAGCGGAACAAGGCGAAAAGTTTGGCCTTTTACTACCAAGTCCATATGTATCGGGTAGTCTATTAAAGACTTGGAACGCCAGCTTCCACGAGGCTGCCACTTCAGCCCACCCCAACCTGAAACAGGCATTCCCCCGCGATCACGTGCATCGACATGTGTGTAGAGAGATTCTGATTTTTTATCGCGGATTTGAAACGCCATGAGCGTGCCGCCATCTAATAAATTGATACCTACCCAGTCCCAGCCAACAGCACCAGGCATTAACAATTGACTGGACCATTCGTGGTCTAGCCACGCTTTACCTTCGAGTATCTGGGTTTGTTTGCCAAGCACCACACTGGCATTCACGTGCAAAGGGGCGCGACTGTAGTAATAGCTAGCTTGTTTGGCTTGGGGGCCTTTTTTCGATAAACCCTCCAACCCCCGCAAGATGACAGGTTGCTGCGTGCTAGCTTCAAATGACACCGCAAAGCCCTCGCCTGCAAAGCGCCCTTCATAGACGTCTGTCTCTGCGCGTTGCATGCGGCGCAAATGCCAATCCTCAAACTGTAAGTTGGTATCTGTATTTTCAGCACGCAGAGTTGTCCCGCTTAGACGTCCGGCACGATTAGCATGCAAGAAGATATCTTGCTTTGCAACTGCCAACGCGGCATGCGCAAACAGTAACTGCTGTGGTGCCAATCGGCTGGGATTTTCAATTGCGTGTTGGGTTCGGCTGCGAAAAAAAGTTAGCTGAAACCCTATAGCCGAAGGTCCTTGCCCCAACCATCCGGTGAGATACCACCACTCAGTGCGGTAATCAGGATGTGCTCCGTAGTCCCTAGGAAATACCAAGCGTCGTGGCTTGGCTTGTGGATAAAAGTCAGTCACCTCCGCCGCTAGGCTAGGCTGCCAATAAGAGAGACCTGCCAACCAAAGGGCTACCTTTTTTATAAGGTCGCGGCGGGGTGTCATAAGCTTTACCAATCTGCGCGCAGGCTATCGGCCAAGCGACTGGGATCGAGACCTTGACGTGCCGCCCAACGTGCAGTCAGCACACCAATCAACAATAACAAACCACTGATCAGCGCCCACTGATCTAGCGCAAGATGGGTGTTCATAGTCCAGTGAAAAGATTCTGGGTTAACTTTGTGAATCAAAATCTGGCTAATTAAGCCCCCTAGTAGGCTGGCCCACACCACCGCGACCAGCAATAACAAACCCACCTCTAAAGACACCAAGCGCCAACGGTCCGACTCCGACATACCCAAATGCGCAAGCACACCAAATTCACGCCTACGCAAAATCAGCTGACCCGTAACCCCAGCAGCAACTGAAAAAAGTGCAACAAATAAGGCGGCCGCTTCAAGTGCATATGTCATAGCAAAACTACGGTCAAAAATTTTGAGTGAAAGCTGCTTTACATCGCTAGAGGTAACCCATTGCAAATGCGCCAACTCAGGCAATTGCGCTTGAATGTGTTCCATGACTTTGGCAGGATCCGCACCGTTGGCCAACCACAACGAGACATTGGATCGTGAGCGGTCGCCAGTCAATCGCTCGTAGTCGGGTGTAGACATCACCACCGCGCCATGCTGTCGGCCGTAATCTCTGAACAGACCCCCAACCCAAACCTTTTGTTGGCCTTCAAGAGTCAAAGGCAATAAAGCCTCTTGCCCTGCACTCCAACCATACAAATCTGCCATTGCCTCAGAGCCAAAAACCACTAACCTGCTCTGACCATCGCTCGGTGGTAACTTTGATTCCCCCACTAAAGCCACAGACTGCTTGGGATCCTGCAAATTTATAGGCTTAGCTATCAACATTACCTCTGGACGGTCATATGCCAAACGCATACTTTTTAGACGCATGGTCTCCACCCTCTGGACTTGAGGCGAAGCGGCGATCACTTCCTGAACACTTGCATTAAATCCAGGCTGATCTGTTAGGGCTTGGCTGGTTGTGTACATATCGGCCGGTAACACAATGCCCAACCAATCTGAAACTGAAATACGAAAGCTGCTGACCATAACCATCATCGCAACGGTCAACGAAAACGCTGCAACCGTTCCAGTGATCAACGGCGTAGCTGCTGATGGTGCTTGCGCAAGCCGCCAAACGGCGAGTCTAAACACAGCAGGGACACGAGAGCGAACCAAAGTAAGAGCCAGTCCACCCCAAAGTTTGGCTAACAACCATGGCATAGCCAGTAATCCTGCACACAAGAGCGCGGCAATCGATGCATAAGCGGCCCAAGGTAATTCGTCAAAAGTGGGTAGTAGCAGCAAGCCGGCCGATACGCTCACAGCCAGCAAGCTCCATTTCAATGTGGGTGGATTAAATACCAATGTTTCAGCCTGGCCCGCCCGCAAAACAGTCATGGGTTGACGCCAATTTATCTGTAACAAAGGTAACCACGCTGAAACCAGCCCCATCAGCGTTGCAGTCAGACCCAAAACAACAATGGCCAACCAGTCAATCACCATCGGCGGCTTGCTATTTGCAAAGTAATTGCCCCCTAAGTCGCCACCAAACCAGTGCATCAAAACTGACGCGAGCAACAGGCCCATCACAACGCCCACAATGCCACCCAAGGTGCCGATCAAACCACCCTGCGCCCAGACAAATCGGCGAAGCCAAGTCTCGCTAGCACCCAATACGCCTAGCAAAGCAAGCTCTGAACGCTGACGAACAATAGACAGATTGACCGCTGTAGACACCAAAAATCCGCCCGTCAACAAAGCTACCATGGCCAACACAGAAAGATTGACACGGTAAGCCCGCGAGAGCAAGGACATGCGTCGGTCGCGGTCTTGCGTAGCCACCAACTGAAGCGTTTCGGACTGTGCTTGCAATGCCTCTCTTAGACCGACCGGGGTTTGCCAATCTTCAAGGCGAAGGTCTAATCGCGACACTACGCCCAGTCGGTTGAATGCCCATTGCGCACTGCCAATATCCATCACGCCTAAGATCTGTGAGGAAGCGCCTGGCACTTCACCCGCCACCACCAAAGAAACTGAATCAGCCCCATGCTGCAAATCAATAGGGTCACCCACGCGCACATTCAAAGCATTTAAAGCAGCAGCAGATAAAAATAAAGCTTTGGCATCGAACAAATCTGTAGTGCTGTTAGTCGGGCTTGGCATTAAGGAGGAAGAGACAGAAGCCGCCTTAAAAAAATCAAGCCCAAGTAGGGTCAAACGGTCGGTTCGTACAACCAACACCGGACTCACAGTTTTTATGCCCAATGCCGCACGACGACTATCCCAGACATCTATTTGCCGATCGTCTATATCACCCAGAGGCGCTACCAGTTGCGCAGAAGCTTGACCATTGAGCGTATCCAAAGCCTGACCAAACGACGCCAATGCAGAGTGATTCACTGTGTGGATGGCAACTGCCAACATGACTCCGATAGCCACCATGGTGAGTGCGACAGACCATCTCACCCACGCTTGCACAGAGGCGCCTTTGAGCATCCATACAAATAGAAGTTGAGAGCCATTTAAATTCAGCAAACCAAGCCTTGGGATGTCAAACGTAAGGTTCTGCCGATAGATCGCGCAGCTTCATCTGAGTGGGTAACCACAACCAAACTGGTCTGTCTTGCTGAACACAAGTCGATCAATAAAGCCAAAGTGTTAGCTGCAGTTGTGGTGTCCAAGTTGCCAGTTGGTTCGTCCGCAAAAACTACTTTGGGTTGATGTACCAAGGCACGAGCCAAGGCCACGCGTTGTTGCTCGCCTCCCGACAAGCTGGAAGGCTTAGCATCCATACGTTTTTGCATTCCAAGGTCGCAAAGCAGTTCTCGGGCAGCAACTGCACAAATCTGACCAGATTGCCCACCCAACAAACACGGCACCATGACGTTTTGGAGCGCTGACAAGTGCGGCAATAAATGAAACGCTTGAAAAATAAAACCCATTTCTGTTTGACGGCAAGAACGCCGACGCTCAACAGACCAAGCAGAGGTGGGTTGATTAGACCAAAAGACCTCGCCATCGGATGGCACTTCCAAGCCAGCCATGATGTTGAGCAAGGTGGTCTTGCCGCAGCCAGATGTACCTTGAATCGCAACTCGCTCGCCTAGCGTTAGCTCGAAGTCAAGACCTCGAAAAAGCCAGTTGTCAGACGAATAAGCATGCCCTACGGAAAGTAAACTCAAAACCACCATAAATTAAAAATCCAACGAAGGGTTAATGGTAGTTGTAACGTAGCCAGGCGTCTTTCGAATCTGGTTGCACGGGTTTTCCGTAGTCTTGGCACTTGGATACATCATCACAGCGGTTCTGGGACACATCAAACGCCAAAGGCTAGTAACTTTCCGTTAAACCTTGGAGCCAATGAATTTTTTAAATTGATTTCTGATTAACTCTTTTAGACAGTTCCTCAGCAGACTCTTTACGCTCGCTATAGCGATCGACTAGGTAAGGTGCAATATCACGCGTGAGGAGCGTGAACTTCACCAATTCCTCCATCACGTCAACTACCCTATCGTAATAAGCCGATGGCTTCATACGGCCGTGTTCCTCAAACTCAAGAAAAGCTTTAGCAACAGAGCTTTGATTTGGAATCGTGAGCATTCGCATCCACCGGCCAAGAATTCGCATTTGGTTGACGGCATTAAATGATTGCGAGCCTCCGCATACTTGCATTACAGCCAGTGTTTTACCTTGTGTGGGGCGAGCGGCTCCTAAAGACAAGGGAATCCAGTCAATCTGGCTTTTCATGATTCCAGTCATAGCACCATGGCGTTCTGGCGAACACCACACCATACCCTCAGACCAAGTGGCCAAGTCGCGTAATTCTTTAACTCTGGGATGTGTTTCAGGTGCAGCGTCAGGTTGCGGCAGATCCAATGGATCGAAAATTTTCACCTCTGCGCCCATAGCTTCAAGCAACCTAGCTGCTTCTAGCGTCAATAACTTGCTGTAAGAACGTTCACGCAAAGAACCAT
>JBAXNJ010000128.1:0-5278 GCA_037133815.1 Betaproteobacteria bacterium | reverse complement strand
GGCAAATACGGGCTTGGTGGTCGCAGTTATTGGAGCCAAAGTAGCTGACAAACTTACGTAGCAAATAGGCTTGTTCGTTGTTGTGTTTGGATGAGCCAATCCAATACACGCTGTCAGGCCCGCTGGCTTTACGCAAGTCGAGCAACTTCGCAGAAATCTCATTCAGGGCGGTATCCCAGCTGATGCGCTCGTACTTGCCGTTGACCAATTTCATGGGGTAGCGCAGGCGAAACTCGCCGTGGCCGTGCTCGCGCAATGCGGCACCCTTGGCGCAATGCGCGCCTAAATTGATGGGGGAATCGAACACAGGTTCTTGGCGCACCCAAACGCCGTTTTCAACGACAGCGTCAACCGCGCAACCCACTGAGCAATGGGTACAGATGGTCCGTTTGACTTCGATTTTTCCTGTGCCGTCACCAGCGCCTGCGCTAGCTGCATCTGCTTTTTTAACCAAACTCAGTTGGGTTGCAGCTAAACCAACACCCACGCCCAAACCGGAGCGGCGCAAAAAGCCACGACGGTCTAAGGTAGGGAGAGCTTGCGACAAACCGCGCTGGAGTCGGTCCACAAAGACGGACTGAGCAGGCTGCGTTGGAGTGCTGTAGGAAGAGGTTTTACGGGTCAATAACATAGTGGCTCCTGAACTCAGACGCGGGTGGTCTGGTAATAGCGTTTCACATGCTCGCTCAAGCTGTAGCCGCCACCGTTCTCAGGTGCGGGGGGGAGTTTTGCAATTTGCGTGGCTTGTCCGCCCATGTTGGGCAAGGCGGTCACTGCCACCGCTGCTGCGCTTGCAGCCGCTGCGCCCATAAAAAATCCGCGTCGCGAGGGCGCGGATTGTTCAAGGGTTGGGGTATTAGGTTGTGCTTTTTTCATATGGGATTCCTCGCTGTATCCGCATTTGTGCGAACTCAATGGGTACTCTAAGCCCTCCGAGCCCATTACAACTAGGTAATTACGCTAGACTGTCACCTAGTTGACGAATAACTTTTGTAAGTTAGGGGTAACAAAACTTGTTTTCTGTAGGTGTCTTTTTCAACGCTAAGCCATCAAATCAAACGCCTGCGACTCGACACTGACTAAGGAACGCGTCAGTTCTGCCAATGCCGCATAAAAACGCGCTCTAGGGTTGGCTTGCACCGCATCGCAAAAAGCGGGCACCCACGGTTGCACATGGGCAGCAAAGAATTTGGCTTGTTGGGTGAGGTTAGAAACCGCCATATCGTCGCCAGCCACCAAGAAGCGCATGACTTCGAGCACATAAGAAATATGGTCTTCCGTCTCGGACATCGTTGTGGCATCTCGGGTCAAGCCCAATGCGGTCAAGTCTTCACGCAACTTGGCCAAAGGTTTTTCATTCAAAAACCCGCTTAAGAAATGCGAGGCAAACGCATAGACCTCGGGTTTACCCACGCCACCAAACAAAGCGTCGTATTCTTTTTGAATAGCCGCGTCGTCCATCTCGCGGGCCACGCCCACCAATTGACGCCAAGGCTCTTCTAAAAACCCACCAGCGGCTGGTGCCTCGGTCGCGGCGACACGCAATTGCGCCAGCAATTCAGCGCGGCTGGGTGCGTAAAACAATTCGGCGATCACGCCATAAAGCTCGGCGCGCGCGGTTTCTTCGTCAAGGGCGGAACTAGAAGGTGGGTTAGTCATGAAATTTTTTGCTCGTCGCCGGCAGAGTAAATATCGATCACGCGGCAATCGCCGCACATTTTGAGTCGCTCCAAAGCGGCGCCTTGGAACATCGCGTGCCCAGCCAATTTGCCCAACATAGCCTCAACGCCTTTGAGCGTGCCAAAAGGTTTTTTGCAACGGATACATCCATAAGGCTGCGTCTCATTAAGCACCCGCACCTCTTTACGCTGCGGGGTCAACAAAAGGCGTGAAGTTAATTCGATGGACTTTTCTGGGCAAGTCGTCACGCATAGGCCGCATTGCACACAGTTTTTTTCGACAAAGCGCAACTGAGGCGCTTGGGTGTTGTCTTGCAAGGCTTGTGCGGGGCAGGCACTGACGCAACTCATACACAAAGTGCAAGTGTCTTTGTTGATGTTGACGGTTCCAAACAATGCGCCTACTTGGGGTAGCGGCAATGCTTCGGGTGGGTTGGGTGTTTTGAGTGAGGGCGCATGCTCGAGCAGATGGTCAATCACCAAGCCCAGCGTGCCACGCTTTTCGGCGGTTACTGCAAATGGTGCGACTGGCACTTTGGCTTTTAAACGTTGTGCGCCAACTGTCAGTCTTTGCAAATAAGCGTCGAGTTCCAGCGCATTACCCGCTTGCACCAACTGCAAGGGAACTTGCCCTTTACCTGTGTATCCCAAGCCTTCCAAAAGCGCTTGGCCTTGCGCCATTTGCGCTTGCACACCTTCGAGGTATTGCGGCGCTTCTTCCTCTGTCATCAAGACCAACACTTGCTCAGCACCGTAAGCCAAGGCACTCAACCAAACGTCTAACCCCGTACTGGCGGTATGCCACAACGCCAAAGGAATGACGTGCGCTGGCAAGCCTTGGGCGAGGCGCAGTTGCGCTGCGCGACCAACCTCTTCGACCATCGCTTGGCCTTTACCTTGGCTGTGGAGTAACACCACCGCGTCTTTTCCGCCTGCTTTGGCGTAGGTGCTGAGTAGGGTTTTGAGTTTGAGTCCGGTATGGCTGGCTGTCGGATAGGCATAGGTCAATGCACCTGTTGGGCACACCGTGGTGCAAGCACCGCAGCCAACGCAGAGATTGGGATTAACCACAATTTGTTGGCGCGACTTGTCCGAGCGGATAGCCTCTGCCGAGCAAATATCGATGCAAGCATTGCAGCCCACTTGCTCATTGCGCCTGTGGGCGCAAAGTTTTTGTTTGTAGACGAAGAAGCGGGACTTCTCAAATTCCCCCACCAACTCGCGCACCTTGAGCAGCGTGGCCGTCGTAGCTTCTCGGAAATAACCTTGCGGCAAAGCGTGTTGGCTAAACGCGCTGTGCGTGCGCAGGTCGAGCACCATATCGAATTCAGCCACCTCTTCGGCAGCTTGGCGGTCAAAGTTGATCGCCCCCACCGCACCGCACGCCGTCACACAGTCACGGTGTGAGGTGCACTTGTTCAGGTCAATTTGGTAGTCCAAACCAATGGCTTGCTCAGGGCAAGCGGCAACACATGCGTTGCATCGCGTGCAGACGTCTAAATCAATCGGGTTGCTGCGCTTCCAAGTTAATTTGAACGCACCTAACCATCCTTCTAACTGAACAATCTCGCCGCCCAAGACTGGGTGGTTTCGGTTTTGGGTGCTGATGGCTTGTATCGCCTGCTTTCCTACTTTCGCATTGCTAGCTTGGGTAAGTTGTGATGTGTCGCCTTGCGTAAAAACTGTTACCTGCAAGTTGTCCGCCAACATGGCGGCAACAGGCTCTGCAACATCCAGGGTTCCGATGATCAATAGGCGGCCATTACTTTTGTAGGTGACCGTGGGGACTGGATCAGGCTCTGGCAGGTGCGCGGCCGCCAGAAGCGCGGCGATTTTGGGCGACGCGTTTTTAGCGTCTCGGCTCCAGCCACCGGTCTCGCGGATATTGACGAACTTGATGACCGAAGTTTTAGCGTTGGTTTGAACCGCCAAATCACTAAATAGTCTTTGCTCTTGGGTGCAAGCCACCACCACATCGTCATTGCCTTGAATCGCTTGGAGGTAAGCGCCGACATCGCGACGGCACAGCGCAGTGTGCAGCGTGAGCGGTTCAGACAGGCTTTGACCCAGCGCCTTCGGGTCCAGGGGCTGGGTCTGGTTGCAGTCGCAAATCAGTGTGGTCATTCGTAAGGGGCTCGGTATTTGAAATGGGTGGGGCAGGGACGGACTGTGCCACGACTTTGGGGTCTTCATCTTCAAAAAGATTCAAAAACTTGGCGCCGACCATCTGCCGCAACATGGCTTCGGGTATGGGGTCAGATTGTCCGTAATCGTCAATATAGATGTCCATGCGGTCCATCACATTGAAATGCGGATCGGCAAAGAGTTTTTTCATCGCCGCGTTTTTCACCTCTGGCGCGACTTCGTTGGCCATGAACTGAGTGTAGTCGGAATCCTTGGTGAGACTTTGGACGTCTGACATCGATGGGGCGGGTTTTTGTGGGGTGGCGCTCTCCAATGGGTTCTTCTGATCGCCCTCTTGATCTGGCGAACCAACCAACTTTGTAGAAGGCGCCAAGCTTTTTTCGCTGTCCTCATCCAAAGCGACGCCCTGGCGAACCTCCACCTTACGCCGAGACCAACGGCTTAAGAATCCTGCTGGTGTTTCGTCATTGGCCATGTTGTCCTCCTCGCACTTTGTCTGTACTTACCGACGCAGGATTGCCAAAACGGTCTTGCAAGCCTTTAAAGCTTTCAGGCCGTTTGCGTCGTTTGGTTTCTTCCACCCAATGGGTTTGGGCGAAGTCGGCCACCCAGGCCACCACATCGGCAGGGGCTTTGACTTGGTCTACGTTTTCTTGTGCGTCTAGCCAGCGGCCTGCGTCGTGGTAGCTCAAACTGACCATGGCGGGAACGGCCATGACGTCGTCTGCAATCGCAGGCTCCTCTTCCATCCGCCACAACACAAACCAGCAGGGGTCGGGTGAGGTGAGGTTGAGGTAATAGCCTTCAGGGTCGTCTTTGAACAACTCCACCGTGAACCCAGGGTGCAACCAAAGTTGCTCGTCATCGGTTTGCCTTAAACATTGCGGGGAAGTGCCAAAGTGTTGTTCGTGCGGCACCACGTCGTGCCCCACCACGTCATGCAAGACCCAACGCCAAGGCTGCCAATGGCTCATAGCGCCCGGCACACGCTCGCGGCGCATGACGACGGCTACTTGTAGATTAGGGCGTGATGACATGCGGCGATCTTATAGAGATGCGCTAGCTTTTGATTTCAAAGGGATTCAGAAGATCCACGCCAAAAGATTTGAAATCTGCAACGTTGCGGGTCACAACCTTGAAGTTATGGACCAAAGCGGTAGCAGCAATCATGGCATCTTCATACATAGTGTCTGAAGTACGGTGCATGAGACGCGACCATTTTCGAAAAGCCGCCCCGTCCATAGGAAGCACACTGAATGAATCGGCCAGTTGATCCAGCCAACTCTCAATCTCTTTGGCTTTTAAGGGGTCTTGCTCTCTGGTTAATTCGATGCCCGCTTGGATTTCAGCCAATGTCACCGCAGAAATAAAGAGATCGCTATCGTTGATCGATTTAATCCAAGCCACTACTCCAGCATGGGGCTTAGTTCGACGCAACTCAGAGACTATGTTGG
>JBAXNJ010000127.1:0-5285 GCA_037133815.1 Betaproteobacteria bacterium | reverse complement strand
GTGTTGGACTACGGTAAAAAAATTGGTGACGGCCTGCCTGACGAGGTGCGCAACAACCCAGATGTGATCCAAGCCTATTTAGGCACCTCACACTGATCGGTAAAAGGACAACACAATGGCATTCTTTTTAGAAACACTGCTTGGCGGCCTGATGGCGGGCATGTTGTATTCCTTGGTGGCTTTAGGTTTTGTATTGATCTTCAAGGCCTCGGGTGTTTTTAACTTTGCACAAGGTGCGATGGTGTTGTTTGCTGCTTTGGCGATGGCGCGTTTTTCAGAATGGATGCCGCTTTGGTTGGATATCAACAGTTTGTTGCTGAGCAATTTGATTGCATTTGTGATGGCGGCTGTTGTGATGTTTGCAGTTGCGTGGGCCATTGAGCGCTTGGTATTACGCCATTTGGTGAACCAAGAAGGCGCAACTTTATTGATGGCAACTTTGGGTATTACCTATTTCATGGAAGGCCTCGGTCAATCGATATTTGGCAGTGATATTTACAAAATAGATATTGGCATGCCTAAAGAGCCTATTTTTGTGCTGAGCTCATTATTTGAGGGCGGTGTCTTGGTGAACAAAGAGGACGTCATTGCAGCCGCCATTGCTGCCGCACTGGTCGCTGCGCTGAGTGTTTTTTTCCAAAAAACATCTACCGGTCGTGCGCTACGCGCAGTTGCAGATGATCACCAAGCGGCGCAATCGATTGGTATTCCACTTAACCGAATTTGGGTCATTGTGTGGTGTGTCGCTGGTGTGGTGGCTTTGGTCGCGGGCATGATTTGGGGAAGCAAGCTAGGTGTGCAGTTCTCTTTAACCACCGTCGCTTTACGCGCACTGCCTGTGGTGATTTTGGGCGGACTGACATCGGTTCCTGGCGCCATCATTGGCGGCTTAATCATTGGGGTAGGAGAAAAATTATCAGAGGTCTATTTAGGGCCGTTCGTTGGCGGCGGCATCGAAATTTGGTTTGCTTACGTGCTGGCGCTCGTATTCTTATTGTTTAGACCACAAGGCCTCTACGGTGAAAAAATCATCGACCGCGTCTAACGCATTGAAATTTGCTCGAAAGTAAAGAATGTTTTACAGAGAAAACGGTCAATTTAAAACCAGCTACCGGGCTGATCAGCAAATCTTTCCCATTGCACAAGACCGATTGGCGATTGCATTAATGGCTTTATTTGCTTTTGTAGTCGTTCCCATGTTGGCAAGCGACTATATGTTTCGTGCAATTTTGATTCCATTTGTCATCATGTCACTGGCCGCCGTGGGAGTGAATATTTTGGTGGGGTATTGCGGACAAATCTCGCTGGGTTCGGGTGCCTTTATGGCCGTCGGTGCTTATGGCGCCTACAACTTCTTTATGCGCTTGCCTGGGTTGCCATTGGTGGTGGCGCTCATCATGGGTGGCTTATGTGCCACCGCATTTGGCATATTGTTTGGCTTGCCGAGTTTGCGCGTCAAAGGTTTGTATTTGGCAGTAGCTACTTTGGCCGCGCAATTCTTCTCTGACTGGATGTTCTTGCGCATCAGTTGGTTTACGCTAGATTCGCCCTCGGGCTCCATCTCAGTGAACAGCTTACAAGCCTTTGGCTTGCCGATTGAGAGTGCAGAAAGCAAGTATTTGTTTTGCTTATGCGTACTCATTCCTATCGTGTTGATGGCGAAAAATTTAGTGCGCGGCGCTATCGGACGTGAATGGATGGCCATTCGCGACATGGACGTCGCCGCCGCTGTCATTGGTATTCGTCCTATGTATGCAAAGCTCACTGCATTTGCTGTGAGCTCCTTCATTGTGGGAGTGGCCGGTGCCTTGTGGGCTTTCATTTACCTGAGTGCTTGGGAGCCTGCCGCTTTTTCGGTAGACTTCTCATTTAGGCTTTTGTTCATGGTGATTATTGGCGGCTTGGGCTCTATTGCCGGTGGCTTTTTAGGCGCGGCTTTTATTGTTGTACTGCCAATTGCACTCAACCGGTTTTTGCCTTGGTTTGCAAACTTGTTTGGTTTCGAAGCCTCTACAGCTGCCGCATCCCATGCAGAGCTCATGATCTTTGGCGGACTGATCGTTTGGTTCTTGATTGTTGAACCGCATGGCCTTGCCAAACTTTGGGCGACTGGTAAACAAAAACTTCGTCTCTGGCCTTTCCCGCACTAGTGCACACCCATTTTTCGTCCCGTGCTTTTAAAACATTTAATAGGAGATAGATCGTATGAAACTCAGTAAATTAATGATGGCCGCTACCGTAACGGTCGCCGCACTCAGTGCTACCACAGGCTCTGCTTGGGCGCAAGCCAAAGAGCAGTTCTTTCCGCTGCTGTCTTATCGCACAGGGCCTTATGCACCGAACGGAGTGCCTTGGGCCAACGGCAAGCAAGATTACATCAAGATGATCAACGCGCGTGATGGCGGTATCAACGGCGTCAAGTTGACCTATGAAGAGTGTGAAACGGGTTACGCAACGGATCGCGGTGTTGAATGCTACGAACGCCTCAAGAGTCGCCCTGGTGTTTCTTTGTTTGACCCGCAGTCCACTGGTATCACTTTCGCGCTGACTGAAAAGGCCCCCGCTGACAAAGTGCCTTTGCTGACTTTGGGATACGGACTGTCTGTTGCGCAAGATGGCTTAGCGTTTAAATGGAATTTTCCTTTGATGGGCCATTACTGGACGGGTGCAGACATTCTGATCCAACACATAGGTAAAAGTGTTGGAGGTATAGACAATCTCAAGGGCAAAAAAATTGCATTGGTCTACCACGACAGTCCTTTTGGCAAAGAACCTATTCCCCTGTTGCAAGAGCGTTCACGTATGCACGGGTTTGAGTTGCAAATGATCCCAGTGACCGCTCCAGGCGTAGAGCAAAAAGCCGCATGGTTACAAGTGCGCCAAAGCCGTCCTGACTATGTGTTGTTGTGGGGCTGGGGCGTGATGAATTCCACTGCATTGAAAGAAGCCCAAGCCACCGGTTATCCGCGCGACAAAATGTATGGCGTGTGGTGGGCAGGTGCTGAGCCAGATACACGTGACGTGGGTGAAGGTGCAAAAGGCTACAACGCATTGGCTTTGAATACGTCTGGCACGCAACCTAAAGTGATTCAAGACATCTTGAAGTACGTGCACGGCAAAGGCCAAGGTACTGGACCTAAAGACGAAGTTGGGTCGGTGCTCTATACCCGTGGTGTGATCATTCAGGTGTTGGGTATTGAGGCTGTTCGCCGCGCGCAAGAACGATTTGGCAAAGGCAAGGTCATGACCGGCGAGCAAGTGCGTTGGGGCCTTGAAAACTTAGCCTTAGACCAAAAGCGTTTAGACGCACTCGGTTTAGCGGGCGTGATGCGTCCTATCTCAACCAGCTGCGCAGACCACATGGGTTCTAGTTGGGCGCGCGTGCAAACTTGGGACGGTGCCAAGTGGAATATGAACTCCGATTGGTATCAGGCGGATGAGCAAATTTTGAAGCCCATGGTAAAAGCCGGTGCTGAAAAATATCTCTCAGACAAAAAAATGACGCGCCGTACAAATCAGGATTGCCAGTCTTAATCAAACAGGTGGCGCGTAAGCGCCACCTTTGGACAAAGCTATGACAACTCCCAACATCGTGCTCAATGTCAATGGCATTGAGGTCATCTATAACCATGTGATCTTGGTGCTCAAAGGCGTCTCATTGCAGGTGCCGAAAGGCGCTATCGTTGCTTTGCTTGGTGGCAATGGCGCAGGCAAAACAACGACCTTGCGCGCTGTCTCTAACCTGCTGCAAGGTGAGCGTGGAGCGGTGACTAAGGGCAGTATTGAATTACTAGGCGAGCGGATTGAAAACCTCACGCCCGCTGACTTGGTCCAGCGTGGTGTGGTGCAAGTGATGGAAGGACGTCATTGCTTTGCCCATTTAACGATTGAAGAAAATTTGATGACGGGCAGTTACACCCGCAAAGACAAAGGTGAGATTGCTGCCAATTTAGAGAAGGTTTATAACTACTTTCCCCGCTTGAAAATTAGGCGCACATCGCAAGCCGCTTACACCTCTGGCGGCGAGCAACAAATGTGCGCCATTGGGCGCGCCTTGATGGCCAACCCGAGTATTGTTTTGTTAGACGAGCCATCGATGGGCTTGGCTCCACAAATCGTGGAAGAGGTGTTCAACATCGTCAAAGATTTGAACGACAAAGAAAAAGTAACTTTTCTATTAGCTGAACAAAATACCAATATGGCGCTGCGTTATTCCGATTACGGCTACATCATGGAATCGGGCCGCATCGTGATGGATGGCAAGGCCAGTGATCTGGCGAGCAACGAAGACGTCAAAGAGTTTTACTTAGGCGTGGGTGGTGGCGAGCGCAAGAATTTCAAAGATACCAAAAGCTACAAGCGCCGCAAGCGTTGGTTGGCTTAAGCGTAAGACTTACTAAGTTATTTATGAGTACCCATTTTGATGCGTTAGAAACGCGCGATCCTGCGCAACGTGAAACTGCTCTTTTATCAGCACTGCCTGTTCAAGTGGCGCATGCGAAGTCCAAAGCGCATGCTTTTGCAAAAAGTTTGTTGTCAGTAGATGCCGCTAGTGTGAACAGCCGAGCTGCTTTGGCTAAGTTACCCGTGATTCGCAAACACGAATTGTTAGAACAGCAACAGAAGCAACGAAGCAAAGATATCTTTGGTGGCTTCTCTGCCATTGCGTATGGCAAAGCGATGCCCCGCATTTTCGCTAGCCCTGGCACCATCTATGAACCAGAAGGTGCGCGCGGTGATTACTGGCGCATGGCGCGCGCCATGTTTGCTGCAGGTTTTCGTGAAAACGAGCTGATCCATAACTGCTTTAGTTACCACTTCACACCTGCGGGTTCGATGATGGAAACGGGCGCGCATGCATTGGGTTGCACTGTGTTTGCCGGTGGCATCGGTCAAACAGAACAACAAGTGCAAGCCATGGCGGAATTAAAACCGGCTGGCTATATTGGTACGCCAAGCTTCTTAAAAATCATTGTTGAGAAAGCTGCTGAAATGGGCGTTGCGTTGCCAAGTGTGCGCAAAGCTTTGGTATCAGGCGAAGCCTTTCCCCCGAGCTTGCGCGACTGGTTAGCCGAGCGCGGCATTGCAGGCTACCAGTGTTATGCAACCGCTGATCTCGGTTTGATCGCTTACGAAACATCAGCGCGCGAAGGCTTGGTGCTAGATGAAGGCGTGATTGTTGAAATCGTAAGACCTGGAACAGGCGACCCCGTACCAGAGGGTGAAGTGGGCGAGTTGGTGGTGACCACCTTGAACCCAGACTATCCCTTGATACGTTTTGGTAC
>JBAXNJ010000126.1:0-5290 GCA_037133815.1 Betaproteobacteria bacterium | reverse complement strand
ACTTGTTCTTTTAATATCCAACTGACGACTTGTATCACACCGCCCTCGATTTGATTACGCACGCCATCAGGGTTGACGATTTCGCCGCAATCGATCACGGCCAATACGCGCTTGACCTGCACCATCTCCTGCAACTCAACTTCGGCAAATACTGCGGCATAGCATCCGACGTTTTTGTAGCGGGCAAACCCTAGGCCCACTCCGCGATGGCCATCTCCTGTTGCATGCTCTGGGTCCCAGCCCCAATGCTGTTGGGCATAGGCGCTGGCTTGCTCGATCACGGCACGCGCGCGCGGATCGCTCAGGTGGCGCAAGCGAAAGCGCACGGGGTCTTGCTGCGATTGGTGGGCTAGCTCATCCATGAAAGATTCAATGGCGAACACATTGAGATATGCACCAAGTGCACGCAAAGCCGACACCCGAATTGGCACTTCGGTGACGGCATGGTTAAGTACCCGCATGCCCAGCAAGTCGTAATACGGCACCGCATTGCGCTGGCTGCCACCGCCCAATTCCATAGCCATGTCAACAGGGGGCATCATGTCGCACCCCTCACCTTGGTGCCAAGCGGCTAGTAAGCCTGGCTCTGGGCGACGCCCAGGACGTTGGATGTGTCGATTGCCCCAAATCGACTGGGACCATTGCACGATTTGGCCTTCTGCATCCACCGCGCCTTCTAGGTCTATCACCATCGCTGGGCCTTGGGGTTCCCAAGCAAATTCGTCTTCGCGCATCCATTGCACCCTAATGGGGTGTCCGGGCATAGCCCGCGCGATCAGGGCCGCATCGTAAGCAGCATCGTCTGCTCCGTTGTGGCCATAGCATCCGGCGCCCTGACCATGTCGGGCCACTATCTGTTCGCGGGGAAGTCCTAGTAACTTGGCGATTTCATCGCGTAAGGCAAAGAGGGACTGGCAATGCGACCACACTTGGAGCCGCTCCTCGTGCCACCATGCCAGTCCGCAAGACGGGCCAATCGACGCGTGTGACAGATAGGGGCGGGTGTAGCGAGCACTGATGCTGACAGCATCGGTGCGATTAGCTGGTGAGTCATGCAGCAACTCTTGTTGGTGCGGGGCATTGGTCAAGAACTCGGGTAGGGCATTCATGTCTGGCAATGATTCATAAATGTCCCATTGCGTGTCGATAGAGAGTTGACGCCATGCTTTCACGGCTTGTTCTTCGCGCTGAGCCACCACCGCCAAAAAGCTGCCATCGCGTATCACCTTAAGTACGCCGGGTAAAGCCAACACTTTTATGTCGTTGCAAACGCGTAAGCGCGCTTTCACGGCAGGCGGTCTGACAACTCTTGCGTGCAACATGCCAGGCAATGTTAGGTCGTGTAAAAACCCGCCACCCATCAATTTGTCGCGTAAGTCTTTGCGAGGTAAGGGCTGCCCGACCAAACGATGGTGCTGACGATCTTTAGGAGGCGCTTTGACCTGCACCAATTGGTGTAAGTCGACTTCGTAAGCTAGTTGCCAATAACTCACGCCGATGTCCGTTCCGCGGACATGAATGAAACCTTCTTTCACCTCTAGGTCGTCGATTTGTACTTCTAGTTTTTTTGCGGCGTGCTGCAACATGATCTGGCGCACTTGCGCACAGGCTTGTCGCGTGGCCTCGCCACCCTCTTGAATTGATCGACTGCCTGAGGTCGAGCCCTCGTTCGGACTGAAGTCGGTATCTACCGCCTCTACGTCTACCTGCTCATAGGCTACGTCAAGTTCCTCTGCGCCAATTTGTGCGATAGCCGACAAGATACCTTGACCGAGCTCAACTTTGCCGGTGAATAGACGCACGCGTTCTCCTGCCTCAAAGCGCACCCAAAGATCCAACCAAGGCGAGGCTGCCAACGTAGGCGCAATATCAAGATGGGCAACCCGCTCATCAGCACCGGGGAATGTATTCATACCTCGCCCTGCCGCAATACGCTGGCAGCACGTTGCACTGCTTTCACGATACGCTGATGCGTGCCACAACGGCAGAGGTGAAGATCGAGCGCCGACTTAATTTGATCGGAAGACGGATTGGGGTTGTGTCTTAACAAAGCGCGCGCACTGGTCAATATGCCTCCCAAACAATACCCACATTGACCGGCTTGTTCTTGCATAAAAGCCTCTTGCAAGGCATGCAAAGCCTGTCCAGGCGGCGTTAACCCTTCAACGGTTTCAATGGTTTGGCCCACGCAGGCTTCGACAGAAATATCGCATGAAGCAACTGAGCGACCGTTGATCAGCACATGGCATGCCCCGCACTGACCCATGCCACATCCAAAGCGTGCACTCGTCAAGCCTAAGTCGTTGCGCAGGACGTATAGCAGGGGGGTGGAGGGATCGCAATCTACAGCGTGTTGCTGTCCATTGACATGCAAAAGGGGCATGAAAAGAATCTCATCAATGTTCAATTTTCATGATAACCCGCACTCAAATTAAATTAGACATTAAAAGGCTGTGCATATAGAGATATTTAACAGACAAAATTTCAATAGGAGGCCAACTGTTTATTCAAGAGATCCGTGATCAGCATAGCCCCTGGAGCATGGGTGATACAAAAATCAGGACGCGCTTGAAGCAAAGCTGCCTGAGGCGTAACACCACATGCCCAAAACACTGGAATTTCATCGTCCATTATCTCTACTGCATCGCCGTAATCTGGCGCGTTCAAATCACTAATACCAATCAGTTTGGGGTCTCCTAAATGCACCGGTGCCCCGTGAACATCAGGAAAGCGCGATGTCACTTGTACAGCGCGAATTGCATCTGCCGCCTTCATTGGGCGCATAGATACCACCATGGGACCATTGAATTTACCAGCGGCTTGGGTTTGGATATTCGAGCGATACATCGCCACGTTCTTGCCCTGTTCAATGTGTCTTAAAGGTAAACCTATCTCTAGCAAAGCCTGCTCAAAAGAAAACGAACAACCAATCACAAATGTCACCAAGTCTTTACGCCAGAGAGAGGAAATGTTGATTGGCTCGTCGATCACCTTGCCGTGGTGCCAAACTCGGTAGCGAGGCAAATCAGAACAAATGTCTATGTCTGCCCCTAAAGTAGGTAACTTTGAATCGCCAGCTTCAGAAACAGCCAAAAGGGGACAGGGTTTAGGGTTGCGTTGGCAATAAAGTAAAAAGTCAGAGGCCAATGCTCCAGGAAGTATCACTACATTTCCCTGTACATGGTCCCTAGCTAAACCGCTAGTGTGGGACGTCCAAGAGCCACATCGAATTAGTTTACGAATATGTTTAACGCTAGTGTCACCATCTATACCAAATTTATTACCTATTGCCGCTATTTCATCGTCGCGAGTTGTTTGAATATCAGGAAGTGGCAAGTCGTTATCTGAAGTATGGCTGACTCGCGCATCAAGATTTTCTTGAGAAATTTTGGTTGAATACGTCATGAAAATTAGTATTGATTAGTATTTGATAAAGTCTATCAAAGTTATTTACCCTTTAACTACTTCTTCTCAGGCATGAACTTCGAACTAGACCGTATTCGTGCCCAATGGGGTGGCAACTCCCCTTTGTGGGTATTTGCTTACGCATCTTTAATATGGCGTCCCGAATTTGATATTGAAGAGCAAAGCCTGGCAAGAGTTACCGGCTGGCACCGTACCCTACAAATGTGGAGTCGCGTGAATCGTGGCACTACAACGCACCCAGGCTTGGTTTTTACATTAATGCGTGGGGGCTCTTGTTGGGGCTTAGTACAAAAGGTCCCTGCCCAAACTGCTGAAATGGTTCTGGAGAGGCTTTGGTCGCGCGAAATGGTCACTGGAGTTTATGAACCAAGGTGGTTAAATTGCCAAACCAAATCTGGTTATGTGAAGGCCTTGGCCTTTACCCTACCTAAATCTAGTTCTCAATACACTGGCCGTTTGTCTAAAACGCAATACCAACATATATTCAGAGACCCTGTTGGCGGACGCTTTGGTACTACTTTGGAATACGCCCAAAAAACCTACGAATGTCTGCTAGGCTTAGGTATTCACGATCAGGCTTTAGCTGATTTGTTGGACCAATTCGCACCTTGAAAGCCATACTTTTTTACAAAAGGGTCTATATGAAATATTGGATTATTTTGAGTTGCCTAGCACTCTCCATAAATACGCATTACCTCAGCGCACAAACCTCTGAAAAAGATACCCAGTCACTATCATTTAGCAATAGTCAAATATTGCAGCGTGCGCAAACCGCATCCGTACAAATTACAAGCCGTGCCATCGATGATGCTGCCTCTGCTCGAACTCTTGGAAAAGAACGGCAAGGTTCTGGCATAGTGATTCGATCAGATGGCTTGATTCTGACGATTGGTTATTTAATTTTAGAAACCGAACAAATAGAAATTCGAACCCATCAGCAAAAAACTTACCCTGCCCAAGTTGTGGCATACGACCAAGCGACTGGATTTGGATTAATCAAATCATTGATACCTCTTCAAGGTATAGAACCCGTTAAACTTGGAAAAGCCAGTGATCAAAAAATCGACGAAATGCTTTTGGTTGTCTCTGCGGGTGAATCTGCTTTCTCAGGCCCCACCAAGCTAAAAGATATTCGTGCATTCACAGGGTATTGGGAATATCACCTGGATAGCGCAATTTATACAAGCCCACCCGTAGTCAATCACTCTGGTGCGGGGCTATTTAATTTGCAAGGTGAGTTAATAGGAATCGGAAGCCTATTTATGCAAGACGTCATGCCTGCGAACCA
The DNA here is from genome assembly GCA_037133815.1 of Betaproteobacteria bacterium. Taxonomy (GTDB): domain Bacteria; phylum Pseudomonadota; class Gammaproteobacteria; order Burkholderiales; family Burkholderiaceae_C; genus Limnohabitans. The sequence continues at coordinate 576 of JBAXNJ010000126.1, read as the reverse complement.
TCCGGCTAGTTTGGCCGGCAATATGTTTGTTCCAGTTGAATTGCTAGAGCCTATTTTTAAAGAGATGTTGCAAAACGGGGTGGGTCCAAATAGTCGTAGACCTTGGTTAGGTATCAATGCAGTGGAAAGGCAGGGGCGTATTCAAATTGTTCGCGTTACCCCAGAAAGTCCGGCATATCTAGCGGGCATTAGGCCTGGGCACTGGTTGCTTGGCTTAAATGAAAAACCTGTAGAAAGCTTGTCTGCTTTTTACAAACAACTATGGGCATTACCCATTAATTCGGGTTCTGTGAAAGTTACTGTTTTTGATGGAAGAGACATCAATCAAATTCCAGTAGATCTAGTAGATCGCTCGAAAACTATAAAAAAACCAGCAGGGGTGTAGGCGACTTTGATCTAGAAAACTGTCTCAACCTTGATGGTTTTAAGCATGATGGGTTTGACCAATATCTTGTAACTGTCGAGATCGAAGCCATGGGGTTCGAGTTTTGAGGGTTTGCTTGCTTCCCCTAACTTAGAGCACTGCGTACCTAGGTAGCACCAATTGTTCACGCGGTGTCGTTGAATCCAACCATC
>JBAXNJ010000125.1:0-5296 GCA_037133815.1 Betaproteobacteria bacterium | reverse complement strand
TTTGTGGACGATATTGCCCAAGGCACTGTGCGCGCACTCGATTGCGTAGCTACGGCTTCAGACACGTTCTCCAAAGAACAGCCTTTGCCAGATGTCAGCCATGCGCCTTATCGCATTCACAACATTGGCCATCAAACACCCGTGCCATTGATGGACTTTATTCATGCCCTTGAAAACGTATTAGGTGTCAAAGCTGTTTTAAATTATTTACCCATGCAAGCGGGTGATGTGCCCAATACATCCGCTGATATGACAAGTTTGCAACACGTCACGGGTTACCAAGCGACTACTGACATTAAAGATGGTTTAGCGCAATGGGCCCATTGGTATCGCGAAATAGGGCATCGCTACCAAGCTTTTTAATTTTCTAGACAACGCACATTCAACGCGTTGTCATCAAATTTTCACGATTTCGACTTTCTCGCGTCATCTGTAAGCGAAAGAATTCACATGTTCACAAATGAATTCTCAAGCTTCCACATAAGGATGACACATGAAAGAACTGCCAAACCCCACAATGCCTTTGTCATTGATTGATATTCCTCGGGGGTCACTTCATCGACACGATTCTGAAACTCAAAAAAATAATCTCCCAAATCAAACCCCATCCACACGTCCCAGTCTGAGCGTTGAGTGGGCGAAGCACCAAGATGAAGTGCGAGAAGCGCAACGGTTGCGTTACGACGTATTTGTCACTGAAATGGGTGCCCGTCTTAAAGAAACTGTCCCGCACCACGACATCGACCTATTTGATGACTATTGCGAGCACTTGATTGTTCGTGACCAAACAAATAACCAAGCCATCGGCACTTATCGCGTATTAACACCTGCCCAAGCTAAGCGTATTGGCAGTACCTATTCAGATTTGGAATTCGACTTGACGCGCTTGCGCACCTATCGCGAACGCATGGTGGAGTTGGGCCGCAGTTGTGTGCATCCCGAGCACCGCCATGGTGGCGTGATCATGGCTTTGTGGGGCGCATTGGCTGAATTCATGGTGCGTAATAAATTAGACGTAATGATCGGTTGCGCCAGTATTCCTATGTTGCACCAGGGTGTTGTTAGCGGCGAAGTAGCAGCCAGCATTTGGCACCAACTCAAACAAACCCATTTGGCCGACATTGCACACCAAGTTACGCCGCGCCTTCCCTTACCGGTTGAGCAATGGGATGTGAACGTGGCGTTTGAGCCGCCTGCCTTGATCAAAGGCTACTTGCGACTAGGCGCCAAAGTATTGGGCGCCCCAGCGTGGGACCCAGACTTCAATACAGCTGATTTACCCATGTTGATGAAGATCCAAGATATGCCTGCGCGATACCGCAAACATTTCTTAGGTGCTTGATGCATTACAGATCCATCTTTATTTCCGATGTGCACTTAGGCACACCTGGTTGTCAAGCTGAAGAGTTATTAGAGTTTTTAAAAGAACACGAGAGCGACTATTTATATTTAGTTGGTGACATCATCGACGGATGGCAATTGCGCAGGCGTTGGTATTGGCCACAAGCGCACAACGACGTCGTACAAAAGTTATTGCGAAGAGCGCGTAAAGGTTGCAAAGTCATTTATGTGCCTGGCAACCACGACGAATTCGCTCGCGAATTTTTAAACCACCAATTTGGTGGCGTCGAAGTAGTCGAAGAGGCAATTCACCATACGGCTGACGGAAAGCATCTCTGGGTCATCCATGGCGACTATTTTGATGCAGTCGTGCAGCAAGCTAAATGGTTGGCTTATGTAGGTGACTATCTGTACGAGTTCACGCTGAAAATGAATCGGTATTTGAATAATATGAGAGGCCGTTTAGGTTTTCCGTATTGGTCTTTGTCTGCTTATCTCAAGCACAAGGTTAAAAAAGCCCTGAACTACATCACCGATTTTGAAGTGGCTGTTGCCCGTGAAGCCGCAAAGCATGGTTACCAAGGTGTGGTGTGCGGACACATTCACCGTGCAGAGATGCGTGAAATCGAAGGCGTGCTGTATTGCAATGATGGCGATTGGGTAGAAAGCCGAACAGCCTTGGTCGAACACATGGATGGACGCTTAGAAATGCTCCACTGGAAACCTGAGCTAGAAGCACAAACACAAGCTGCGTTGATACAAACCGCATGAAAATTGCATTGATAACGGATGCGTGGCAACCGCAAGTCAATGGGGTTGTTACCACCTTGGTAGAACTAGTCACGCATCTTGAGGCGGCTGGACACACCATCAACGTGATTCAGCCCAATTTGTTTAAGACAAGACCGTGCCCTGGCTACGCAGGCATTGATTTGGCGGTTCGTCCATTCAAGCAATTGCGTACTTTGATGGATGAGTTTCAGCCTGAGGCTATTCACATAGCGACCGAAGGGCCGCTTGGGTGGGCGGCGCGCAAATACTGCTTAAAAAGAAAGTTGCCATTCACGACGGCGTTTCACACGCGTTTTCCTGAAGTACTTCAAGCCGCATTGCGTCTGCCTTTGTTTTTAGGCTACGCCTTGTTTAGAAAATTCCATGCACCTTCTGCTGGGGTCATGGTGCCGACCCAAGGCGTGAAGCGATTGTTAGAAAAGCGCGGTTTTAAGAACTTGCGCCAGTGGACGCATGGTGTCGATTTAGGCTTGTTCCAGTTTGCATCTAATCCTGTTGAACACGAATTTTTCGATGGGTTAGAAAGACCTGTTGCGCTGTATGTAGGGCGTGTGTCCTATGAGAAAAACATCGCCAGTTTTTTATCGATGCCGTGGCAGGGTAGCAAGGTGGTATGTGGCGTGGGACCTCTTGAAGCAGACTTAAAACAAAAATTCGATGGCGTGCGTTGGTTGGGTGTTTTGCCACGCGAAGTGCTTTCAAAAGTCTACGCGGCCGCAGATGTATTTACTTTCCCAAGCCGCCATGAAACATTTGGCTTGGTGATGTTGGAAGCGATGGCTTGTGGAACGCCTGTCGCCGCATATCCAGTGGACGGACCCTTAGAGGTGTTGCGCGACCCTGTACATGGCGACCATATCGATAAAAGACAAGGTGGTGTTTTGGGTGAAGACTTGTCGCAAGCCAGCCTCGCTGCTTTAAAAATTCCGCGGGAAGAAGCGTATGCGCAAGCACAAACCTTTAGTTGGAAAGAATCTACGCGACTATTTGAAAGCCATTTGGTCCGCTTGGGTTAGTTAAAAAAACTAACTCCTGTTACTACAGGTAAGCGTTACAGCGAAAGATAGGTCCGCACCCATGTTGTCAAAGCAGCAATCCAAATTCCTAAGCTCAGAACGATACTGAGTAAAACCGCTGCGCTACCAAGATCTTTGCAGCGCTTAGACAAGTCATGCCACTGCGGCCCGATGCGATCAATGGCAGACTCCAGTCCGGTGTTGAGCAATTCGACGATCATGACAATCATCACAGAGCCTGCAAGTAGCGCAATCTCTACCCAAGTCTGCCCAATAAAAAAGGCCAACGGAATCATCACGATGCAAAAGTAAGCCTCTTGCTTAAAAGCCGGCTCTTGCATGCCAGCTTTCAGCCCTTGGAGGGAATAACCAAATGCATGCACGATGCGATTAAGACCTCGCCTCTGTTTTTGAAGATTGATGTGTTCGTTGTTCACTGGGCTGATTTTATAAATAGATAGTGGCGCAAGGACTAGGCATTTTTAGTGGGTTTGAAAGCGATACAAATGAAACCCTTGGTAGATGCAGGACCTGTCTTTTTCTTTAAGTGCATTAGATTGTGCATCGTCGCGAACCCACTTGGCTTGTAGCAAACCGGATAAACATTTCTCTACGGGTGACTCAACATTGGCAGATCTAAAAATTACCCGAGCTCCAGGCCTTGCTGCGCGTGTGATTTCAGACCACAAGGCGGTGATGTCTTCGTCTGACATCCAATCTTGGGTGTCCAATAAAACGACTGCATCTAAGCTGTTGTGTTCCATGCGTGATAGGGCGTCTCGGATATTGCTCTGCTCCACGCTGATTTTGTGCGCATTGGATTTCATGGTGCCGTAGTGTTCGCGCATTAAATAGGGCGGTAGGGCACTATTGCCTGTGTGGTCATAACGTCTACCAAATGCCTGCCACGCAAAGTAGTTGTCTTTGGGTGGTGTCATGGTAGCTAGTTTTCTGACACGCGCTTTGATAATTGCAGCCATGTCCTCTGGCGATTTTTCATAAAAAGCATGTTGCTGGCTTGGAGGAATGCCTAAGTTGTAAAGCGCAAATGGACTGCTGATCAGTTTTGAGACTAAGCGCGAATCAAAAATCTTGGCCACTTTCTCGTCAAACCATTTCTCTTGGTCTTGCAAAGAGTTCAAATGCAGCAATTCTGATAATTTGACCTTATGCAACTTGGCGCTCCAATGGATGATGCCAATAATTTGACCCAGCAAGCCATATTTATAAAAGCCTTTGGCAAACATACGGATCCGCCTAAATCCAATCGGACCGCCTTCCCAATATTGCCGGCTGTCAGTATCTAGGCACGGTGCAATCAGACTGTTGTAGATTCGAACATTACTAGAAGCTTGGGCAACCCCTAGAAATTCAAAGTATTCCTCGTAATTAGGAAGCGTTTTGAGCGCAGCTATTTTTAGTTTGACCAAGGACACATGCGCGTGGTTGATATCTACCGCAGTCACCTTGGCGGGGCTATCGATCAAGTAAGACAGGGCATTACAACCGCCTGATGCAACCGTGATGACATGATCATTGTTGCTTAACTGAAGTGCTTGCATATCGACGACAGGGTCTTCCCAAATCTGGGTGTAGACCAAGCGGCGAAACCACAGAGCGATGATTCGCTCTTTCAATGTCGACTTTGAACCATTGCCATAAACTGCCTTTGATCGCAGTTTTTTAGTAGTGGGTTTGGCAGTGTTTAGCGGGGTAATGGACTGAGAAATTTCCATTGTTTTCCTTCACGGCAACGACGTTGTCATCATGCCTAGAAGAAATGAAAATTTAGTGAACCTTTAAAGTCAATCGTATGACGAAGTGGGGGTATTAAAAATCGCCTTACCTACTTGCAAATGCGTTCCTTCTTCAATCCCTTTAGCAAAGCTAAATCCTTTTGGAACAAATACCAAAATAGTTGAACCATGTTCAAACCAGCCTAACTCTTGTCCTTTTTCAAAATTTAGGTCACAGGCAAATGTTTCGGCGCCTTTGTAGCGTGAATGAAAGACGGTATCGATCCCGTGGATACGAATACTCGCTACCAAGATGGCGGCCACTGGCACTAAGGCGATACGGTATTTGCCGTTTTGAATTTGCATATCTAAAAATGCGCGTTCATTTTTACAAAAGAGTTTTTCGACGCG
>JBAXNJ010000124.1:0-5302 GCA_037133815.1 Betaproteobacteria bacterium | reverse complement strand
TTTCTAGAAGTTTGTGTTTAGATAACTACGGTAAGGCTTTATCTGCTGCAGTATTGGGATTTGAAATTGAAGTGCCAGAAGCATTGCTCCCAAAGTTGCATGGGCAAGCACTTATGAAAAAAACATAAAGATACGTTTATGAAAAACAAAAAGCACACCATTCTGATTGCAGGTGCCAGCGGCGTTGTTGGGATGGCCGCCACGGAGTACTTTGCATCTTTGCCGGACTGGCAAGTCATGGCGCTTTCAAGGCGTCCTGTACCGCTTCCTAAAGGGGTGGTGCATGTCCCCTTAGATTTGTGTGACCTCAAAGCATGCGAGTCTGCCGCCGCTAATTTGACTGGTGTTACCCACATACTTTTTGCAGCCTTGTATGAGTTGCCTGAACTTGTGGCAGGTTGGCGAGACCCCAAGCAGATGGAAGTAAACGATGCAATGTTGCGTAACTTGCTGGATGCATTGACACCAAAAGCCAAAGGCTTGCGTCATATCACCATCATGCAAGGGACAAAGGCATACGGCGGTCATGTCGAGCCAGCCCCAGTTCCAGCCAAGGAGCGTTGGCCAAGACACTGGCATGAGAATTTTTACTGGTTACAAGAAGATTTATTACGTACCCGTCAACCGCATTCTGCTTGGACTTTTTCTATCTTGCGCCCTCAATTAGTGTTCGGCTATGCAGTATCAAGTCCTATGAATATAGTGGCAGCAATAGGGGCCTATGCGGCGGTCATGCGAGAGATGGGTCAGCCCTTGAATTTCCCCGGCGGTGGTCGCTATATCAATGCCGCCAGCGATAGCCGATTGATTGCACAAGCTGCACATTTCGCTGCGACCCATGAAATTGCAGCTAATGAAACCTATAACGTTGTTAATGGGGACATGTTAATTTGGCAAGATATTTGGGAATCCATTGCCCAACGTTGTGGTATGCAAGCTGGAGCCCGCGTACCTATGGAACTTACAAGCGTTATGCCCACGTATGAGGGAATTTGGAAAACTGTGGTGGAGAAGCACGGCTTGCGCAATCTATCGCTTGAACAAATGATTGGAAGCTCTTGGCAATTTACGGATAGGGCACTGGCACATGGATTAGAAACGCCAGCAAATTCAGTTTTGAGCCCCATTAAGCTTCATCAGCATGGTTTTCATGGTTGCATGGACACTGAAGATTCATTCAATTATTGGATAGAACGCATGCAGAAAAATCAACTTTTGCCTCAATAGTTTCATTAGGAGAGTTACATGCCTAGATCTTATTTCACTAAGTCTTTATTTTGGAAGAACAATGTTTTTTTGTTGCTTGCGTTTTTATTGAGTACTTTTGTCAGTGCTCAAACCGCCTATCCTGATCGACCTATTAAATTAATAGTTCCTTATCCACCGGGGGGGACAACAGACCTGCTTGCTAGGACACTTGCCCCGCGTTTGTCTGAGAGGTTGGGGCAGCCTATATTGATTGAGAATCGTGCTGGAGCAGGCGGAGTGATTGGTTCTCAAGTGGTTGCCAAATCACCTGCTGATGGGTACACATTAGTCTTTGGATCAATTGCAAGTCATGGCATCCTTCCAGCGATTCAAGTTCCACCACCATATGACCCGATTCGCGACTTCTACCCAGTGTCATTGGTTGCTATTACTCCCAATGTCTTATTGGCAAATGTCGCCGCCCCAGCTAAAAACGTGGCTGAACTGATTGCTCTTGCTAAGAGCCAGCCTGGAAAACTTAATTTTGGATCGACTAGCTTAGGCGGTTCACCGCATATGAGTGGAGAGTTACTTAAGAGTCAAGCCAAAATTCAAATGGTTCATGTCCCATACAAAGGTGGAGCTCCTATGTTGGTCGATTTGATGGGTGGACAAATCTCATACGCCTTTGATAATTTACCGTCTTCAATTCAGCATATTCGTAGTGGGAAAGTTAAGGCGCTTGCAGTTACAACCGCCAAACGATGGCCCCATGCACCAGAGATACCTACTATGGCTGAAGCAGGATTGACCGGGTATGAATCATCTGCTTGGTTTGGTCTATTGGCTCCAGGCAACACGCCTAAGGCGATAGTAGACCTATTACAAAAACAGGTTACTTTCATATTAAAACAACCTGAGGTTGAAAAAATTTATCTTGAACAGGGTGCGATGCCGGTAGGTAATTCGCCAGATGAATTTGTACGCTTCATTACTGCTGAAATGCAGAAATGGAAAACAGTGGTCAGTGATACGGGTGTAAAGCTTGACTAATGATCTGATAACTTTATGAGGCAAATATGAAACTAAAAAATGCATTCTTAACCAGTGTGATGGCATTGCTATTTGCTGGCCCTATTCTGGCCCAGTCTTTTCCTGCAAAGCCTGTTCGAGTTGTTGTTCCATACCCGCCTGGGGGGCCTACAGATATCGTAGCGAGAGTTTTATTTCAGCAAGTCGCTGAAGCTACTGGGCAGCAGTTCCTTATTGATAACCGCGCAGGTGCTGGAGGAAACATTGGTGCAGAACTTGTAGCTAAATCTCCACCAGATGGATATACGGTATTGATTGGAACTACTGCGCACGCCATCAATATGTCTTTATTTAAAAACTTGGGCTATGACGTTCAAAAAGACTTAATGCCAGTGTCTTTGTTGACCCAAGGTCCTCTAGTTCTGATTGCACATCCCCAGTTCCCAGCAAGCACCGTAAAAGAAGTGATCGAGTTGGCTAAGACTAAGCCTGGTGGTTTGAATTTTGCTTCTTCTGGAAATGGTCAGTCTACCCATCTTTCCGCAGAGTTATTCAATACTATGGCCGGTATCAAAATGGCGCATGTTCCTTACAAAGGGAGTGCACCAGCTTTAACGGATGTTATGAGTGGGCAAGTCGATGTAATGTTCGATACAACCTTGTCAGCTATGCCATTTGTAAAAGCAGGCAAACTGAAAGCATTAGGACTTACAAGCGCTGTCCGTTCACCTGCAGCGCCGGATGTGCCTACTATCGCCGAGTCTGGTTTACCAGGTTACGAGGTATTTGCGTGGAATGGTGTTCTAGTTCCAACAGGTACACCTAAGGCAATCATTCAACAACTTAATGATCATATTCGTAAGGCGATGCTTCTACCTCAGGTAAAAGATAAATTTAGTGCACAAGGCTTTGCCGCTTCATGGAATTCGCCAGAGAGCTTTGGAGTATTCTTAAAAACTGAAGTGGACAAATGGAGCCGGACTGTCAAAGCCTCTGGCGCCACTCTTGACTAAAGCTTGACAAACTTTCTTAGCTGCTTAAAGGATAAAAAATCTAATACTCTTTTAGCAACTTAATTAATCCCGATTGCCCTGTTGAACCGCTAAATGGGTATGCGCGATCTTCAACAAAGAACAAGGTACTCCATGCGTGACACCACGCTCAATCAGTTGGCCTAGGACATGATCATGCTCAGTCTTATTGCCTTGGGTTAAGTCTCTGAGCATGGATGCCGCATGGCTCGAATGTACATTTGCCAACATTTCAAGCGATAGTTTCTGAGCCGCTTCTGAAATGGAAAAACCATTCGCCTTAGCAATTGCACAGCTTTCATTGAACATGCTAGTAGCACACTCGATGCCCCATTTAGTTGCGCATATCTTGCCAATATGATCTCTACATAAGGTGGTGATTCCAGCTAGGCTAGCTAGAAACACCCATTTATCCCATAGCGATTGCTCTATGTTTTCGCTGTATTGGCAATCGAAAGTCGCTTTTTCACACAATGAGAAAAAATTTCTTGCAATTGCCTCATTCCCTCTGGAGCGATGACCCACAGTAATAGCGTGCAAATTGGTTAATTGCTTTACTGCCCCTGAGGCTGAAATCGTTGCGGAAATCTTGGCAACTCCTCCTAAAACTCGGTCTATTCCAAACTTGTCATCTAGTTGATGTATGTGGTCAAGCCCATTTAAGAACGGAAGAAATACACCTTTACTACTTGCGCCGGCGATGGAGTGGATTGCATCTTCAAAATCAAAGGATTTTGGAGCAAGCACAATCAAGTCATACTCGGGTTTAAGTTTATCTTTGGTGATGACTTTGGGTTTTACAGTGAATGTCTCGTCGGGAGTTTCAACGACAAGACCATCTTTTTGAATTTTTGAATACCGGGCTTCTCTCAATAAAAAAGTGATATCAGCCCCCGATTGAACTAAACGCGCTCCAAAGTAACCGCCAACACCTCCGGCTCCTACTATCAGAATTCTCATTTTTTTACTTTCTATTATTCAGCCGTTCATTTTGCGGGAACATAAATTTCTTTGCTTCGTCGTCAAGTTCAGTTTTAAAAGCATGCTTTGCTTTCAATCCCTCTGCTCTTTGAGCGGCTGGCCTGGTGTTGATAAGGTCGAGCAATCTCTTGACGTTTGAATAGGTTTCCCATGTCTGGTCTCCAGTGCCTAATACATAGGGGATCAATCTAGCCCATCCCCAAAAGCACATATCCACAATGGAGTAGTCAGCGCCGAGCATATAAGTATTTTTGGCTAAATGGTCATCCAATAGCTTCCAGTGACGATGCGCTTCAAAGTCATATCGGTTTAGGGCGTACTCCTTGGGATCGGGCGCCGCGTGTCTGAAATGAACAGATTGGCCTGAAAAAGGTCCAATTCCACTGGCAATAAACATGAGCCATGAAAGCGCTTTTGCTCTCTCAGGACTTTTTAAATCTGTGGGGATAAATTTTTGCTCTCTATCTGCCAAGTAGAGCAGTATTGCGTTGCTATCAAATAGGGATACAGATCCATCAACAACTGCTGGGACTTTCCCATTGGGGTTAATGGCAAGAAATTTAGGCTCAAATTGTTGCCCCTTGCGTGTGTCAACTGGAATCGCCTCATAAGTAATTTCTAACTCCTCCAGAAGGAGAGCAACTTTCATGGGGTTAGGGGCAGTGTTATAAAAAAATTGAAGCATGTGTAATTCCTAAAAAATATTTGTTGACGACCATAACAGTTATTTCTATTAAGATAGTTTAATGATCATAAATGCATACCTTTATTTCACTGTAAAACTAATCTTAAGGAGAAACAACCATGCCTAAAGCCTATCTGATCAGCGCTTATCGAGAAATTAATAACCAAGATGCTCTTGCGGCATACGCTAAGCTTGCTGGACCTGCACTCATGGCGGCAGGTGGTAAATTTTTAGCGCGAGGAATGCCTTCTGCTGTTAAAGAATCAGGCAACATGCAGCGCACGGTATTGATTGAGTTCGAGAACGTACAAGCAGCAATGCAGGCTTATTAAAGCAATGCTTACCAACTGGCCATGAAAGAACTTGTCGGTAATGCTGTTGTCCG
>JBAXNJ010000123.1:0-5336 GCA_037133815.1 Betaproteobacteria bacterium | reverse complement strand
ATATTTAATCTTTGGCTGCTGGCGCTAGACGTGTGTTGGAAAACCAAGACACATACAGCGCTGGCAAGACTATCAAGGTTAAGAGCGTGGCGGTGAACAAGCCACCATGCAAACCAAGTTACGCGAATTGGGTAGCGGCTCAGAGGCCGCTGGCGAATTTGACGAGCGTACTGATAAACCTATTTTGCGCATCAGCCGTAGGCACCATGGCAACGTGAAGAGCAGCGTCATCACGCAAGACTTTGTGCATGGCGCAGACTACGCGGCATTGGCCGAGGCGGCCCTAACGTTTAAAGGCCTTTTGCAAGAAGGCGCACGCGTATCGCGCGGAGAAGGTGAGCGTGCCAAAGAAGAGAAAGTTTCTGACTTCCGCATCGCGATGCGTTGGTTAATTGAACAAGCAGAAAATGCAACCGCACGCCAACGCTACAAAGGCTTGGGCGAAATGAATCCAGCGCAGCTGTGGGAAACCACCATGGACCCAGCGGTGCGTCGTTTGTTGCGCGTACAAATTGACGACGCGATTGAGGCTGATCGTGTCTTCACGATGTTGATGGGCGACGAGGTAGAACCCCGCCGCGACTTTATCGAGAGCAACGCACTACGCGCGGCCAATATCGATATTTAATCTTTGGCTGCTGGCGCTAGACGTGTGTTGGAAAACCAAGACACATATAGCGCTGGCAAGACTATCAAGGTTAAGAGCGTGGCGGTGAATAAACCGCCGATCACGACGATGGCTAAGGGCCGCTGAGTTTCGGATCCAATCTCATGGCTCAGCGCCATCGGTAGTAAGCCCAATGCGGCCAACATAGCTGTCATTAAAACGGTTCTTAATCGTTGCAGAGAGCCTTCTTTAACGGCATCTACCACCGTATAGCCAGCATTGCGCAGCTGTTGAAAGACTGACAGCATCACCACACCATTGAGCACGGCTTGGCCCGATAGCGCGATAAAGCCAATGGCGGCAGATACGGACAAGGGTATATTCAAAACCCATAAAGCGACAAAGCCACCCACCAAGGCCATAGGAACGTTGATCAAAATCAGGCCGGCTGTTTTGACCGAGCCAAAGGCATTAAACAGTAAGACAAAAATCAATAGCAGCGAAATCGGAACTACCAAAGCCAAGCGTTGCATCGCACGCTCTTGGTTTTCAAACTCACCCGACCATGTCACTGAGTAGCCTTTAGAGATACTCACGTTCTTGTTGACGCGCGCTTTCATATCGGCCACTACAGAGCCCATATCGCGGCCTTTGACAAATACGCCAATCGCCATGGTGCGACGTCCTGCCTCACGCGCAATATTCATCGCGCCACTTCCTTGGTGGATGGTGGCAACGTTTTCTAACGTCGCGTAACCGCCGTTTGGTAAAGCAATAGCGGTATTGGGCAAACTTTCAATGCTGCGCTTGTCATTGGCAAGGCGCACCACGACAGAGAATTTGCGCTCGCCCTCCCACAGCTCAGTTGTTGCACGTCCTGCGAGAGCCGCTTCAATCACGTCTTGTACATCGCTCACGTTCAAACCTAGTCGCGCTGCGCGGTCTCGATCAATATCTATTAGTAGCTGCGGCACTTCACCAAGTCGGTCAATCTCTGCGCGCTGTACGCCCATGACCTGCTTGAATTCGCGTTGCATCGCTTCAGCTGTTCGCCGCAACTCATTCAAATCGTCGCCAGAGACTTTCACCACAATTTGCCCTTTGATTTGCGAAATCGACTCGAGCACGTTATCTCGAATGGGCATCGAATACGCAGGATCAACACCGGGGATGATCGAGAGCTTTTGGTCCATTTCCTCTATCAGTTGATCGCGCGTAAGTCCTTTGCGCCACTCCTCTGCTGGCTTCACATCCACAAAGACTTCGGCCATGCTCAAGGTTTTGGGGTCGGTGCCGTCTTCAGGTTGCCCCGCTTTTGAGACAACAGTACGAACTTCAGGAATGGTGAGCAGTTGCAGACGGGCTTTACGCAAAATGTTTCCAGCTTCTTCTTGCGACACGCTTGAAGGCATATCCCAGTTCACCCAAAACGTTCCTTCATTGAGCTCGGGTAGAAACTCAGAACCCAATCGTGCAGCCGCCAGTAGTGAAATGGCAAAGCAGGTCAAACCAATCAGAACGATTTTGCGCGGCTGCTCTATCGCCCAATTTAAAACAGGTTCATAGATGGCTTTTGCGCGCGACACCAAGCCGTTATCCCCATGGGGAATGCCTTTACGCAGCATCCAATAGGCCAATAAGGGTACCAGCGTGAGCGAGAAAATCAATGAACCAACCAATGCTGTAGTGACAGAGAGTGCCATCGGTTGAAAGATACGCCCCTCGTGCCGCTGCAATGCAAAGATAGGAATGTGCGCAGCAATGATGATGAGCATGGAGAACAAGGTGGGACGCCCCACCTCGTTGGTGGCGTTGGTGACTAGCGCGCGGCGCTCTTTGTCGTTCATGCCATCACCGCGCTCGGCCAATCGGTGCATGATGTTTTCAATCACAATCACTGCGCCATCCACAATGATGCCGAAGTCCATCGCGCCCAAACTCAACAAGTTTGCGGGTACGCCTAATAATTTCAGCCCTAAAAACGTAGAAAGCAACGCCAGAGGAATGACCACCACAACGGCCAATGAAGCGCGCATATTGGATAAAAATAAATACAAAACCAAAGAGACGAGAAGGGCGCCTTCCACCAAATTACGAAACACAGTTGTGAGTGTTTTATCCATTAACCAAGTACGGTCATAGAACGGCACAATTTGTACGCCTGTCGGCAATACACGTGCATTGAGGTCCGCAATCTTCTCTTTCACAGCTTTGAGTAATACGCTGGGGTTTTCTCCTTTGCGCATGATCACAATGCCCGTGACGACGTCATCGTCTTGGTCTTGACCCACGGTGCCAAGCCTTGGCACAGCACCAATTTTTATTTGCGCGACATCGCGAACCAACACCGGTGTGTTGCCCCGCGCGGTCACCACCACAGTTCCTAAATCATCTGCCGAATGGAGTAAACCAATGCCGCGAATAGCAAATTGTTGCGAGCCTTGGGCTACATAGCTACCACCTGCGTTCGCATTGCTTCTTCCTAATGCATTTTGCAAATCTTGCAAGGTGAGTTTGTAGGCGCGCAACTTTTGCAAATCTGGCTGCACTTCGTACTGCTTGATGTATCCGCCCATTCCAACTACATCGGCAACACCGGGCAATTGTCTTATTGCCCGCTCAACCACCCAGTTTTGGAGGGTGCGCAACTCGGTGGTGGTTTTGCCGTCACCTTTGAGTCGGTAACGCATCACTTCGCCTACGGGTGTTGCATTTGGCATGACGTCTGCCGTCACACCCATCGGCAAATCAATTCCGCGCAAACGTTCGTTAACTTGTTGGCGCGCAATATTGACATCTGCTCTGTCGTCGTAGGTCACTACAGTGAACGACAATCCGAATTGTGTGTGTGAAAACACCCGGATGGAATTAGGTAGACCGGACAGCGCGACCTCAACGGGTAAAGTGACTTGTTTCTCCACTTCTTCTGCTGCGCGTCCAGGGTACAAGGCAATCACTGTGACCTGAGTATCGGTCACATCGGGAAAAGCTTCGACGGAAAGATTTTTGAAAGCGACAACGCCCGCCAAGATAAAGAGCAACGTGGCCATCAGCACCATAAGGGGCTGGTTAAGCGCAATATGAATCAGGCGCTTCATTTTTGGGGCGCCATTGCGTTGGCGCTTGATGCTGCAGAGGTTGCGCTATTAGTCACGTCGGGCTGATTGCTCTTAGGGGTCGGCGAGGCTTTTGTGCCGTCTAGCGGGTCGGGTGTGTGTGGTTTGGCTTGCTCTTGGGCATTGCGAAACTCGCGTGCAAGCAATAGGCTGTTTTCTTTGACGACCAATTCGCCATCTTTCAAGCCATCGGTAATCAAAACTTGCTGCAAGCCTTCGTAGCCAATAGCTACCTTGCGCGGCTCAAATACGCCAGGCTCTTTTTGTACATAGGCCCAGTGTTGTGTACCGCGCAATTGAACGGCACTCGCGGGAATCAAAACACCCTTTGACAGTTGCCGCTCTATCTTTGCGTTTGCCAGCATCTCTGCTTTGAGCATGCGCTGGCCGTTGTCAATCACTGCACGAACCTTGACGGTGCGTGAGTTGCTGTCGATGAAGTCGCCAGTTGCCGTGATTTTGGCTGCAAAGCTTTGGCCAGGGAAATTGGGCAGACTTAAGCTGATAGTGGTTCCGGGCTGCATGGAGGCAACGTCTGCTTCGCGCGCATCAATTTGTACCCATAAAGAACGCGGATCTGTGACAACAAACAATGGCAGAGAGCCTGGCCCGCCTTGGTCAGGTCGGACCTCTTGGCCTGCGCTTAGATTTCTCTCAACGACAACACCAGAGACTGTTGCAGACATCCCAAGCTGTTGGTTGACGGCGTTGCCGCCACCATATAGTTGTGTGCGTGCTTGCGCTCTTGCTACTTCTGCTTTGGCGCGCTGCGCATCGGCTTGGGCTTGCTCAAACTCTTTGCGTGACACGATGCCTGCTTCAAACAACTCAGTTTGTCTTTGTAAAGAACGCTCAGAAAACCTTGCGTCGGCCTGGGCTTTGGCGGTGTCCGCTTGAGCAGCACCAAATTCTGGTGAGGCCAGTGTTGCCAAAACCTGTCCAGCATGCACTGACTGCCCCACGTCAGCGTTGAGCTTGACGACGCGGCCAGCAAATGCGGGGTAAATACGTTCGGTTTTCTCTTCATTCCAAACTAAGCGGGCGGGTAATTCAATTGCCACGCTGTTGGCTGCGACTGCTGGTGCGGTTGCCAATAGGGCAAGTTGCGGGTGGCCCGCAGGAAAACGCAGTTGCTCGCCTTGAATGATGGGGGGAGGCGCGATGGGGTGACCCACAGGTTCTTGTCCTGTCATGTTGATATAAAGCGCAATAAGAGCGGCTGTTCCAGCCATGGCGCTATAGCGCTTCACCGGCGAGCTCCAAATAGATAGAAGAGACTCTTGTATGGCGTGTGTATTCAAAGGCATAAATATTTAGCGGGCGTAGCGTAAAACGGTGGTGGTGCGCAAACGCCAAGCTTCATGGGCCTTGGCATAGTCAGCGCGGGTAAAGGCGGCTTCAATCAATGTCGCACGCAGAGTGCGGCGTGCGTCTAACAAATCGGTCAATGAAGACGCGCCTAAAGTGAAGGCGCGCTCAGCTTGCTCGGCAACTTTGCGCGCGCGCGGCAAGATGTCTTGTTCGTAAAGTGTTTCGCGCTCGAGCGCGGCTGAAAATTCTTCAAGCAAGCGTTGTAAATCTGAACTTGCTTCGAGTTTGGTTTTCTCAAAAAG
>JBAXNJ010000122.1:0-5363 GCA_037133815.1 Betaproteobacteria bacterium | reverse complement strand
GCGCAAGTTTTCCATGACCGCGTGATGCAGACGATGAATGAATTGGCCGCTCAGTATGTCGGTGGCCATGTGGTGGTTGTTACGCATGGCGGCGTACTCGACATGGTCTGGCGACACGCAAAGCAACACACCTTGGATGGAAGGCGCGTCTGTGATATTCCAAACGCCGGTATCAACCATGTGTCGTGCCAAGATGGTCAATGGCAAGTTGTGAGTTGGGCAGACACTGAGCATTTAGCTGACTTACCCCCTCAACCCGTCTACCACCAGACGCAACTCAAAGCATAAGGCGCACACATATGGCTTTGATGATTACCGACGAATGCATTAACTGCGATGTATGCGAGCCAGAATGCCCGAACGAAGCTATTTTTTTAGGGCCTGAAATCTACCAAATCAACCCCGACAAATGCACCGAGTGTGTGGGCCACTTTGATGAACCACAGTGCGTGCAAGTTTGTCCTGTTGCCTGTATTCCCATTCATCCGCAGCATGTGGAATCGCAAGAAACTTTGTGGGAAAAGTTTCGACGCTTGCAAAACCAAGCAACTTCTTAATTACTCAATTTCTGGACGTGGAGGCTTGGGCCGTGGTGGTTTTGCGGTATGCACCAACTGCGTGGCTTTCACCATATCCCCAGCTAACAAAAATGGCACTGCTGATCGGGCCCGCGATATGCAGTCCTCAATGGCGCTGCGTTGATCGGGCGCAGGTTTTTTGAGAACCCAATTTGCCACTTCTTCTTTCGCACCGGGGTGACCAATGCCTATGCGTAAACGCCAGTATTGGTCAGTCCCGAGTTGGGCATGGATGTCGCGTAAACCGTTGTGTCCTGCATGGCCGCCTCCGAGTTTGATCTTGGCCTCACCCGGTGTAATGTCTAACTCATCGTGGATAACTAATATGTCTTCAGACGCCACTTTAAAAAATTGTGCCAATGCACGAACCGATTTTCCAGAGACATTCATGAAGGTTTGTGGTTTGAGTAACCACACTTGATGGCCTTGATAACTGGTTTTGGCAACCAAGCCGTGGTAACTGCGTTCCACATGGAAAGGTGCTTTCAAGTCGTGACCAACCGCATCTAACCACCAAAACCCTGCGTTGTGGCGCGTATCTTCATATTCAGGGCCGGGATTGCCAAGGCCAACAAACAGCTTGATCATGTGGCAAATTATCGGCTAGGTTGCAAGATAAGACATCAATAAAAAAGGCCCACCGAAGTGGGCCTTTTCTTGGCGTAAAAGTTATTACTTTTTAGCCGCTGGTGCTGCAGGAGCGCCGGCTGGTGGGGCTGCAGCAGCAGTAGCAGCCGCTTGCTGAGGCGTTGGCTCTTCAGCCTTAGTGGCCACCACCGCGACCAACACAGGGTTGGATTTGCCGTGGGTGACAGCGACCACGCCAGCAGGCAAGGTGATGTCGTTGACGTGCAAAGAATGGCCCTTGGTCAATTTGCTCAAATCAACTGCAATGAACTCAGGCAAGTCTTTCGGCAAGCATGAGACTTCAATTTCGGTCATCACGTGGTTGATCAAGCACATATCAATTTTTGCAGCAGGTGAGTTTTCTTCACCGCTGTAATGCAGAGGCACTTTTTTGTGCATCTTGGTATTGGCATCGACGCGTTGGAAGTCAATGTGCAAAACTTGTTGTTTGAAGGGGTGGTACTGCACATCGCGTAATAGCACTTGTGCATTGGTTCCGCTGAGCTCCATCTCTAAAATAGAAGCGTGGAAGGCTTCTTTCTTCAAGGCATGCCACAGTGCATTGTGGTCAAGTTCGATGAGGTGAGGCTCATCTTTTCCGCCATATACGATACCGGGCGTACGACCGGTGATTCGCAGACGGCGGCTCGCACCCGTTCCCTGCTTAGCGCGCTCAAAAGCGACAAATTTCATAGCTAACTCCTGTTAGAGCCCACCGCGACCAGTGTGGCTCCGATTAAAAAAAGGGTTGTTTCCAACCCCGCTTGTATGTTTTCTGAAAAACCCGTGTTTAGAACAACTGGTCTTGGTCAGAAAACAAACTCATGACCGACTCACCTTTGGCAATACGCTGAATCGTTTCTGCGATCAACGGAGCCACCGTGAGTTGGCGAATTTTTTGACAGGCTTGTGCCACGTCAGTCAAAGGAATGGTGTTGGTCACCACCACTTCGTCAAGCGCATCGCCTTTGGTAATACGCTCGATTGCTGGACCTGAAAAAATCGGATGCGTGCAATACGCATAGACTTTTTTAGCGCCACGCTCTTTCAAAACTTCAGCCGCTTTGACCAAAGTGCCAGCGGTATCGATCATGTCGTCCATGATGACGCAGTTGCGTCCATCGATGTCACCAATCACATGCATCACCTCAGACACATTGGGCTTGGGGCGACGTTTGTCGATGATGGCCAAATCGCAATTCAACTGCTTTGCCAGAGCGCGGGCTCTCACGACGCCACCTACATCGGGCGACACGACAATCAAATCTGTGTAGTTTTTCAAATTCAAGTCGCCTAACAAAACAGGCGATGCATAAATGTTGTCTACCGGAATATCAAAAAAACCTTGAATCTGGTCTGCATGCAAATCCATCGTCAAAACACGCGCTACACCAACCGTTTGCAACAAGTCCGCCACCATCTTGGCTGAAATCGGCACACGACTCGAGCGTGGGCGACGGTCTTGGCGGGCATACCCAAAATAGGGAATGACCGCGCTGATGCGCTCAGCAGATGCCCGCTTCAAGGCGTCGACCATGATGAGCAATTCCATCAAACTCTCATTAGTCGGCGCACAAGTAGACTGAACCACAAACACGTCACGCGCACGCACGTTTTGGTTGATTTCTACCGTGACTTCGCCATCTGAAAAACGACCCACTTGGGCTGCACCAAGCTCGATACCTAAATGCCAAGCAATTTCAGACGCTAATGCAGGGTTAGCATTGCCGGTAAAAACCATGAAGTCAGGTGTGAGAGTCGACATATTGACGGATGACCTTCGCTTCAAAACCAATGACGCTTGCATGCCGTCACGCGCATATGAAAGATTTGGCAGGGGAAGAAGGATTCGAACCTTCGCATGCCGGAATCAAAATCCGGTGCCTTAACCAACTTGGCGATTCCCCTACACAGGTCAGTCGCCCTAAAGCCACTAACCGTTAACCGTTGCTGTCCATCCATTCACGCAATGGATGAGACACCATATTGCGACAGATTTGCACTTGCCAGTTGTGTGGTGGGGTGTCCACCACGATGTGCTCGGGTAATTGCGCAAAAACTGCGCTGCCAGAGCCGGTCATGCGAGGTTTCAAACCGAAGGATTGGAGCCAATGAAGGGCCATTTCTACCTCGGGACACAACGCTTGAGCCACTGGTTGCAAGTCATTACGACCAAAGTCGTATGGCTGTGCAGCAAAGTCGAAAATTGTAGCAGTTTTGGTAGCGCGCTCTAGAGCAGGAGAGCCAAAAATCCGCGCAGTCTCTATGCCCGCATTGGGCTTGACGACCACAAAGCGGTTGGGAGGCACTAAAACAGGGCTTATTTTTTCTCCAATGCCTTCAACCCAAGCGTTGTGGCCATACAAAAAGAAGGGCACATCGGCACCTAATGCCAATCCGATAGGTAGCAATTTAGAGACGGGCCAATTCAGTCCCCACAATTTATTCAGAGCGAGCAAAGTACTCGCAGCGTCTGAAGAACCTCCACCCATGCCAGCTTGTGCTGGAATTTGTTTGTCAATATGAATTTCAGCCCCTAGCGAGGTGCCACTGGCCGATTGCAAAGCGCTGGCAGCGCGCACGATCAAGTCATTCGCTGGTAAAGGGGTGTTTAAGTCAATGCGTTGGATGGTGCCGTCTAACTTGACATCCAAGTGCAAGGTGTCGCACCAATCTATCAACATAAAAACAGATTGGAGCAAGTGATAACCATCCGCGCGACGGCCTGTGATGTGCAAGAACAAGTTCAGTTTGGCGGGCGCTAGGACGTTGTGGAGCGATTGCAACATGGGGCTATGGCGTGTCGAGTTTGATACGTAGCACCACCAATGGTTCTGGAGATAAGCGCCTGGCTATCAAAGTGCCTTGATTGAGTGCCGATAGATCCGCTTGCCATCCTGGTGACGCAGTGGCTTTGCCTTGTAGCCAATCGAACATGGCGTCCATAGGAAGCGCGGCACCCGTTGTTTCTTCCGTCAAATGGGCCATAGAGTCATATCGGCGTTGTTGACTGCCTTGCAACCATTGCGTGGTGGCGGGGTTCCATTGCAATGTCGCAAGTGTGGTTCCCAATGGAGAAAATAAATTCAATTCACCTTGGCGAGCATCGCCATCCAATGAAAAACCAGCACTCATATTGCGTGGTGGATCACTTTGCACGGTCACGCTGAGTCGACCTTGCCATTGTTTGTCAGAAGGTGCTTGCGCTACAGAGCGAGAGGGTGTGGGAGTGGCACAAGCCGTGAGCAAGACTAGAAGCCAAATGCTGGCCCATACACGCATGGTTAGAGACTAGGCTTGAAGCGCTGCAGTGTTTGTTGCAGCGTTTCGTTGGTGGGTGCAATGTCTAGTCCTTGACGCCATATTGCTATCGCATCGCTCTCGCGCTTGAGTTGCCACAGCACTTCGCCAAGATGTGCTGCAATTTCAGCATCTGCGCGGTCTTTGAAGGCTCTTTCTAGTAGTGCCAAGGCTTGGCTTGTATTGCCTAAGCGAAATTCCACCCATCCCAAGCTGTCGGTGATGAAGGGATCACCAGGCGCCAAATTCAGCGCCTTGACGATCAATTCTTTAGCCTCTTTGAGCCGCACATTGCGATCGGCCAGAGAAAAACCTAAGGCGTTATAGGCATTGAAGTAAGTCGGATCTTTGCTGATGACCGAGCGCAAAATCTTTTCCATCTCTTCAATTTGGTTAAGCTTTTCAGCCATCATGGCTTGCTCATACAGTAAGTCGAGGTCGTTGCCTGCATGTTGTGCCAATAAATCAAAGGCTGCTTGCCATTGGCGGTATTCACGCAAGAGTTGTAACTCAGCCATGAGGCGACTACGCACGTCTTCTTCGTTTGAAGCAGGCAATTGCGTAATCAGCAATCGCGCTTCTTTTAACTTGCCTTGTTTGGCCAAGATAGAGGCTCGGCGAGATTGCGCTTGGATGATGCCGCGTTGCGTGTTCTCGTTTGGCGCTTTATTGGCCATTCCGATATATGTTTGCAAAGATGCATCAGCTTGCTTGTCTTGGCCTTGTTCAAATTGCAAAGAACCTAAAAGTAGCCAGGCCTCAGCATGGGTAGGAAAACGTTGTGTAACGCTTAGGGCTTGTTCGGCAGCCAGTTCAAAACGTTTGGCCTCTATCAAAACCCGCACATACGCCATGGGG
>JBAXNJ010000121.1:0-5386 GCA_037133815.1 Betaproteobacteria bacterium | reverse complement strand
TTCAGATAACCACCGATGTTCTGAAGGTTGACTTCGATACAGAAGGCGGCAATGTAGTGCGTGCCGAGTTTCTAAAACACGCGGAGGTCAACCGTCCCGGCATCAACGTGGTGTTGCTTGACAACAGCGCAGAGCGCATTTACATGGCGCAAACAGGATTAATTTCTAGCGTGCCTGGCGTAAATCTGCCAACACACAAAACGCCCATGACGGCGCGTCCAGGCATGCGCAGCCTGAAGGGCAAGGACAAAAACTTATCGCTGGTCTTTGAGTCTGTGCCACAGGGCGGGGTGCAGTTGATCAAAACCTACACATTCAAAGCGGGCGATTACGCCATAGATGTCAAGCACGACATCGTCAACACATCTAACCAAGACGTTGCACCGCAGTTGTATTACCAACTGGTGCGTGACGGTAATAAGCCTGCCGGGGAGTCTTCTTTCTATGCAACTTTCACGGGTCCTGCAATTTACACAGAAGCAAAAAAATACCAAAAAGTAGAATTTGAAGACATTAAGAAAAAGAAGGTGGACATAGAAACACAATCGAGCACGGGCTATGTAGCCATGGTGCAACATTACTTTGCCAGCGCATGGGTCTTGCCCGATGGCTTGTTGCGCAACATCTCCATGGACGCAGTAGACATTGGCGCACGTATGCCAGACTGCTGTTACCGCGCCACATTAATAGCGCCGCTTGAAGCGATCGCACCCGGCAAGACAAAAAGTGTGTCCGCCACATTGTTTGCTGGTCCGCAAGAAGAGCACGAGCTTGAAGCCATTTATCCTGGTTTAGAACTGGTCAAGGACTACGGATGGCTCACCATTCTTGCTAAGCCGCTGTATTGGCTGCTCAACAAACTCAACAACCTTCTCAACAACTGGGGATGGTCGATCGTTGCCTTGGTGGTGCTCATCAAAGCAGCCTTTTATTGGTTAAACGCGCATGCATATAAGAGCATGGCGAAGATGAAGGCGATCAACCCCAAGGTCATGGACATGCGTGAGCGCTTGAAAGATAACCCACAGCAAATGCAAGCCGAGATGATGAAAATCTACCGCGAAGAAAAGGTCAATCCTTTGGGCGGCTGTTTACCCATCGCGATACAAATACCTGTGTTCATCGCTTTGTACTGGGTACTTTTGTCGACCGTAGAAATGCGCAATGCACCATGGGTGTTGTGGATTCACGACTTGGCGGCACCCGACACATCACTTGGCATTTGGTTTGGCGTGCCAATAGGCATCTTGCCCATAGTCATGACACTGACAACGGTATTACAAACTGCGTTGAATCCTGCGCCACCAGATCCTATGCAGGCCAAGTTGATGTGGATCATGCCTTTGGCTTTCAGCGTGATGTTCTTCTTCTTCCCGTCGGGCCTGGTGTTGTATTGGATTACCAATAACGTGTTGTCGATTGCACAACAGTGGGTCATCAATACGCGCATGGGTGTACCGCCGCAATTTAACTTGCCCAAGTTTTAAACACGCATTGCCTTGCTTGCCCACCACAATGACGCCATCATCGCAGTTGCAACTGCGCCCGGACGTGGCGCGGTGGGCATTGTTCGTGTCAGCGGAAAACAGCTAGCACCGTTTTCGCTTGCATTGTGTGGTCGCGTTTTGCAGCCACGCGTTGCGACTTATTTGCCGCTAAACGATAAAGACACGACTCCGATTGATCAAGTCTTAGCCTTGTATTTTCAAGGGCCCCATAGTTATACCGGTGAAGATGTTTTAGAGCTGCAGGCGCACGGCGGGCCTATAGTTTTGCAAATGATTGTGGCGCGGTGTTTGGAAATCGCCACAGACCATTTAGCCAATTTCTCAGACAAAACAAGTGATGTTGAAAAACAAACACTACCTAACTTACGCTTAGCAAAACCCGGTGAATTTACTGAGCGTGCATTTCTAAATCACAAACTCGATTTAGCGCAAGCAGAAGCCGTGGCTGACTTGATCGACGCCAGCACAGAGGCCGCAGCACGCGGCGCGAGTCGCACATTAGTAGGCGCTTTTTCTCAAGAAATTGAGCAACTGCGAAGTGCCCTAATCCATCTGCGTACCTTGGTGGAAGCGACGCTTGATTTTCCAGAAGAAGAGATTGACTTTTTGCAGCAGGCGGACGCAAGGGGACAGCTATCTCGTGTGCAAGACAACCTAGCGCGCGTGATGCAAAAAACACAACAAGGCGCTTTATTACGAGAAGGCGTGCGTGTGGTTATTGCTGGGCAACCCAATGCAGGCAAAAGCTCTTTGCTCAATGCGCTTGCAGGCGCTGAGTTGGCGATCGTGACACCTATTGCGGGAACGACGAGAGATGCGGTGCAACAAACCATACAAATTGATGGCGTGCCAGTCCATGTAGTAGACACAGCGGGCTTGCGTGCAAAACAAGAGGCGGATGAAGTAGAGCGCATTGGAATTGACCGCGCGTGGCAGCACATTGAAGCTGCTGATGCGGTGCTTTTTGTGCATGATGTGTTGCGTAAAGACGAGTCCGCGTACAAAGCTGCTGACGCAGAAATTTCCAAAACGTTAGTTGCGAGCCTGCCCAAACAAATACCGGTGCTGCACATTTGGAATAAGGCAGATGCATTAGGTGATATCGCACCCAAAGAAGACGGACAAATGCACACGCAAAATAACTTTTTGGGAGGTGAAGAATCGCACGAACTCCACATTTCTGCAAAAACCGGCATTGGTTTAGAAGCACTGCGCCAAGAATTACTGCGCATTGCAGGCTGGCAGGGTGGCGCAAGCGAAGGTCTTTACATGGCGCGCGCCAGGCATGTACAAGCGCTTGAAGAAGTGCGAGCACACTTTGATATGGCTGAGGCACATCTCGCGCAAAAAGCGCCAGCGCTCGACGTATTAGCGGAAGAACTTCGCTTAGCGCAAAACGCACTCAACGCCATCACTGGCGAGTTTTCTTCTGACGACTTATTAGGCGTGATATTTTCGAGTTTCTGTATTGGGAAATAGCGAATCTACTCGCTAAGAAATAGCCTAATAGCTAAAAGTGCGGACGCACCACCCATGCCACCTAAAATGCCAAGATGACTTCCAAACAAACAGCTGTCGCCAACCCCGTTGCGCCAAATGACGCACGCATTTTGCAATTGGCGCACGAGACCTTGGACATTGAAGCCCAAGCGCTGTTGCAAATCAAAAATCGGCTAACACCCAGCTTTGTCAAAGCAGTGCATATGCTGCTTAAAACGACGGGCCACGTCGTGGTGATGGGCATGGGTAAAAGCGGCCACATTGGTCGAAAGATCGCCGCCACGCTGGCCTCGACTGGAACGCCCGCCATGTTTGTGCATCCTGGTGAAGCCAGCCACGGCGACTTAGGCATGGTGCGCGACAGGGATGTAGTTTTGGCCATCTCCAATAGCGGCGAGAGCGATGAGTTGGCCGCCATCTTGCCGGTGCTCAAGCGCCAAGGTGTGCCATTGATTGCGATGACGGGTGGTTTGCAATCGACTTTGGCAAACCACGCAGACGTTGTGATTGACTGTGGGGTCGACAAAGAAGCCTGCCCGCTTAATCTGGCCCCAACTGCCAGCACAACCGCACAAATTGCTTTAGGTGACGCATTGGCCGTTGCCTTGCTAGATGCGCGCGGATTCAAACCAGAAGACTTTGCACGCTCGCACCCAGGCGGCATGTTGGGGCGTCGTTTGCTGACCTTCGTGTCAGACCTCATGCGGACTGGCGATGATGTGCCTAGCGTTTCACCCGACACACTTTTGAGCGAATTGATGCGCGAGATGAGTGCAAAAGGTTTGGGCGCATCAGCGGTGATAGACGCAAACAAAAAAGTAGTGGGCGTATTTACCGACGGCGACTTACGCCGCTTGGTAGAAAAAGGTGCAGACTTACGCGCACTTACTGCAGCGCAAGTGATGCACCCCAATCCCCGCACCCTAAAGCACACGGCGCTAGCGGTAGAAGCCGCAGAGTTGATGGAAGAGCACCGCATTACGAGCGTGTTGGTGGTAGATGAACATGAAGCACTGTGTGGCGCCATCAACAGCAACGACTTGATGCGTGCGAAAGTTATTTGATGACAGCACATACTTTTCCGGCCGATGTTGTAGAGCGCGCAAAAAAAATCCGCGTAGCTTTTTTTGATGTCGATGGCGTTTTTACCGATGGTGGTTTGTTATTCACCGAGCAAGGTGAAACGATCAAACGCTTTTCCACATTAGACGGGCACGGCCTCAAAGCCTTGCAAGAGGCGGGCATTACACCTGCAGTTATCACGGGTCGCGATAGTGCTGCTTTACGCAAACGTCTTTCAGACTTAGGCATACAACGCGCCATATTTGGAACCATAGACAAAGCCCCTGCAGCGCAAACGCTGCTCACGCAACTAGGACTCGATTGGTCACAAGCATCTCACATGGGTGACGATTGGCCCGACCTCGCGGTGATGAAGCGTGCAGCACTTGCGTTTGCGCCTGCCAATGCGCACTACGAGGTTAAAGCCCGTGCGCATTACGTGACGCGCGTGGAAGGTGGACATGGTGCGGTGCGCGAAGTATGTGACCTCTTGTTGACTGCGACCGGGCACTATGACCGCATGTTGAAAGACGCATTGCAATGAGCTTGGCCTCGATGCGTGCATGGTGGATGCGCGTGCGACGTGCGTGGGACCTGATGGCGGTTTACTTGCCCCTGTTTTTAATGACCATCATGGCGATGGGCACCTACTGGTTGGTGCGAAATACGCCTGTGATTGCGCCGCCTGAAGAAGCTGCACCCAAACGCCACGTCCCCGACTATTTCATGAAAGACTTTTCGGTCAAAGTATTTAACGCCGAAGGTAAGTTGAAAAGTGAAATGTTTGGGTCGGAAGGCCGGCACTATCCAGACACCGATACGGTGGAAGTAGATCAACCGCGGATTCGTTCACTGAGCCCGCGGGGACAAATCACGGTGGCTGTTGCGAAAAGAGGGCTGATCAATGCCGACGGGTCAGAAGCCCAGTTATTTGAAAAAGCAGAAATTGTGCGAG
The DNA here is from genome assembly GCA_037133815.1 of Betaproteobacteria bacterium. Lineage (GTDB taxonomy): Bacteria > Pseudomonadota > Gammaproteobacteria > Burkholderiales > Burkholderiaceae_C > Limnohabitans. The sequence goes on along the minus strand of JBAXNJ010000121.1, from coordinate 361 downwards.
AGCGCTATGTCAACTCCAAGGGGACTGTTTTTCCGCGTAGCGAAATTCGCAGCGAGTTTTTGCATTTGTTTGCGAACACAGAAGTGATCAAAACCCATTTGCCAGTGGAAATGACGCGCGATAACGGGGACCGCTTTACTGCAGACTGGATGGACTACGACAACTTAGCGCAAGTCATGCAATTACAAGGCCGAGTCAAAGGCGTGATCATGCCGAGGCCCACAACAAAAAAGGCCCCCTGAGGAGCCTTTTGAGTTTTACGCTTTCGCGTAAGGGTTGCTTAATAGCTGTTGCCACCGCCGCCAAAGCTGCCGCGACCGCCGCCACCACCGCCTTCACGACCGCCGCCACCACCACCACC
>JBAXNJ010000120.1:0-5394 GCA_037133815.1 Betaproteobacteria bacterium | reverse complement strand
GGTTTTTAATTCCTAGGTTTATCAAATGATCAAGTTCGAGTACCGCATGTAGATCTGAACTTTCGCCCCAACTGGTTCGAGCCCAGTTCGAGGAGCCACTTCAAAAAGCCTAGTCCGTGAATACTAGCTAGGATTTTCTTTAACAAGGTCGTCGCATGGTTATATTTCCACAATTTGTCGCCAAACTTAACCTGGCGCAAAGGAAAGCTTAGTTTGATCGACTCTAAACACTTTTGTTAACCAGTCTGCCATGATCTCTTGTCCTAGGGTGGGGTTATCGTGCTGGCAGTGCTCCGCACCGGTTTCCTCGGCTTCGGTTAGTTTGAGCGTGACGTCGATACCACGCGCTTTGGCGTAATCATGTACCAATTTAACAGTGTCAACGCCCAGTACATCATGGCCACCATGAAGCACTAGGTAGGGGCAACGCATATTGTCCAGCACACCTTCTAATTTGAAAGGCTTGGCTATTTTTACTGCCTCAGCCATCGTTTTGGCACCCATTACCCATTTCATGTGTCCGGCAAGTGCATGGTCTTCACCTCGGTCAGCAAAACGTTTTTCTATGTCCCAAATAGCGCCGTGCGAAATGCATGCCGCAAGGCGGTGCTCGCAAGAACCAGCGCGTGCAGCGTAATAACCTCCCATGCTTGAACCACTGACAGCAATGCGTTTGGGGTCAATATCGGTACGTTTTTCCAACCAATCAATGCAGCGACCAACTGGTACTTCGTAGTCATATCGCGACACGATACCCTGTCGTCTTAGAGCCCCGCCCTGTCCAGGACCATCAACAAGAAGTACAGATATGCCTCGCTGCACGGCGCCGCGTCCAGTCATAAACCAAAGCTCGTCTTTGAATGAATCAAGACCTCCAAAGGAGATTAGCACAGGCTGTATTTCGCTACTGTTCTTGTAGGCAGGTGACTTGATGAAATACGCTGGCAGGGTCTTACCATCTTCGTAAGGTATTTCCACCACTTCGCCAGGTGGATTTAGATGACGCAACCATTTTTGGCTGGCCGCTTCACAGCGTGTGAAAGTTGGTAAGCGGCGCGGATCATCGGAGGCGAGCCAGAATTCAGCAGAACGAAAATAATCAGCGGCACGAAGCCAACAATTCATCGCTGTGCGGATATTGCCATCTTTTTCTGCCTCATCGCCACGCTTATCGTTTCGTTCAGCGACGACCATCCACTCGTTGTGCCAACTCTCAAAATCACCTGGAATCATTCGGCTTGCTGCCTGAAAACATTCACTGACTGCGCCACCACCCTCTTGCGTCTCGCCCAGGCCTCGGCGAAATTGATAGGACATAAAAAAATGGTCTGGCCAGTGGTGCCAGCCGAAAGGCTCATATCTAGGTTGTGATACTGAGTTCAATTCAGTTTGCATTCAGCTTCCCTATGTTTGGAGTAATTAATTACTGTGGCTTGAAGCCGATATCTCTCACAAGCTTGCCGTATTTTGCAAAATCACTCTTGATAATTTCGCCAAAATAATCTGGAGACTCATAAACCATATTGAGCCCAGAGGCTATCAACTTATCGGTAACGTCAGGACTTTTCATCGCGCGGTTGATTTCATCGTTTAGTCGCATTACGATGTCCCGCGGCATACCCGCAGGCCCAACAAAACCAAACCATCCACCAGACTCGTAACCGGGTACAGCCTCAGAGGCGGCGGCGGCATCGGGCCATTGTGGGGCTCGGTTCTTGCTGGTAACGGCCAAAAGATTCATGCGCCCAGACTTAATGTGAGGAGTCAATCCAGTTACGCCATCGACCCCAGCCTGCACTTGCCCGCCAATTAAGTCGGTAGCGATTTGCGCTGAACCTTTGTAAGGGATATGGTTGAATGAAAAATTCCCCATCATGCGCAGATGCTCAAAAATAAGGTGCGGAAATCCGCCCTCGCCATTGGTAGCGACCGTTAACCTGCCTGGATTAGCCTTAGCCCATGAAATCATTTCAGGAAGCGTTTTGAAAGGTGCACCAGTGCTACCGACCACAACAAGATAGTTGGTGGTTGAAACTGCGATTGGCGAGAAGTCCTTCAGCGCGTCATAGGGCATGCTCTTGCTAGTGTGAGGAAGTACCACAAGGTTGCCTCCTTGCCCAGCGCCTATGGTGTAACCATCTGGAGTTGATTTGGCAACCAAGTCAAGGCCCAGCATGCCGCTAGCACCTGGACGGTTTTCAACAATCACTTGCTGCCCAAGTCGCTCTGACAATTTAGGAGCGATGAGCCGCGCCATCAAGTCAGTCGTATTCCCAGGAGGAAAAGGAATAATAATTTTTATGGGTTTATTGGGAAATGAACCAGTCTGAGCATTTGCAACTTCAAAAAATAAAATAAAAAAGAAGATTGCAAATCTTGATCCCCATATTTTTAAAAAACTAGTTTGCATAGTGCCTCTTATTAAAAAAATTACTTTTTCTTGGGAATGACAGGTACCAACAATCTTGCTTTGTGTTTAGGGCCCATATGCAGGGTGACCTTGCCGCCAAAAATTGCAGGCGGACGATCTTGTTCATCCTCATGCGTGAAGGGGCCGCAACCCTTCATAGGATTTTTCATATTCGATAAAACTGCTGCAGCATCATCATGCTCGTAGTCGCGTCCACGAATTGACAAAGCAATGCTGTAACCCTTTGGTACAACAATGCATGTAGGCCAAATTTCAACATCTAATTCATAAATATCACCTGGCTTTAATGGCTGCTTCTCGTCGTGGGTATGCCAAGGACGGTAATGCAAACTTTTTTTCTTATCTAATTTGCGATGCGAAGCCCTGAGCCAACCCTGTGCAATAGGTGTTTTGGGGTCAAGGGCCCCATGGAATAACACCTCTTTGCCATGAGGATCAAACACTCGCACGACAGCAAAAATATCGGCATCGATCGTTGATGATGATATGAATATTTTGAGAGCTATGGGCCCTGTCAACTCAACCTCTTGGGTTTGTGGCGGAAAGGCAAAAGTAACGCCATCACCCATCATGTCGTATTGAATCTTGGCCTCTTGCTTCAATGGAAACTGTGAAAAAGTTTTTTTCTGTGGTTCCAAATAAAGAGGTGTCCACTGGGTTCGCTTTAATGGCCACTCTTTTTCAGAACGTGGCGTGAATTTTTCACCTGGGCTTCTTACAAGCAAAGACACAGTTGGGGTTTTATTCCAACTATTTTTCTTACCCTTCAGGTAAAAATCAAAGAAACGCTTTTGTATAGCAAGGCCATAGTCCGTGTAGAAAGGCGCCCAGTGGGATCCGCCATGGACCTCTAACCACTTATTCTTAGATTTTGATCGCACAAATCCTTCGAAATTACCGCGGGTGTGTAAGCCTTGGCCACCCCAGTTCGCAGCGCTCAAAAGCGGTATGTCCACTTCATCTAAATTAGCAGATCGTTCAACGTACCAATCGCACATCATTTCGTTATCCATGACGCGCTTCCAAATATCTTCTATGTTTTTTCGCAATTCTTCTTCAGGCAAAGTCACGGGGCCGCACACTGTTTCACCTGTGATCGGATTTTTTTTACCTCTGTCCCCCACCCCGTGCTGAACAGTTTTGACTTGCATTTCCAGCCAATTTTTACGGAACGAGCAGGCTATACCCCCATGCCGATTGGATTCACGGTAGTTATCGTTCCACCCTTCCCAGACACATATGGCAGCCAAGGCCTTGGGTTTACTTGCAGCAGCACGCCATTGATTACTGCCGTAGTAAGAAATACCGTTCATTCCCACACGGCCGTTAGACCATATTTGCTGGGCAGTCCATTCGATACATAAATGGATGTCTTTTGTCTCTCGTGCATTATTGTGATCCATGAACCCAGGCGATCTTCCCGCACCACGTGAATCAATCCGAATGCACACATAGTCGTCTGGCACCCATTTCTCAGGATCGACTACTTCCCAATTTTGGTATTTGTTACTCGATCCGCGCATGACATCTGGATTTTCACGCTCCATGATTTCCCAAGCAGTTTTATAACCTTCTTGAAAAGAGAGTCCCTTGCCATAAGGACCATAAGACAGAATGACTGGAAACTTTCCCTCATAGATCGGGCGGAAGATATCTGCACGCAAAACTAGTCCATCATCCATTACGAGTGGCATATCCCAATCAATATGCATTCCGTCTCTTATCTCCGATTTCCACGCATTCATTTTTATCTCCTGTGTTTTGTTCTAATTTATTCTATTCCTCAAGGGATTAGGTTTCACTGCTCTGTATCTAAGGTGTTAACCTAATATCCTTGATAAAAAATTAGGGGAGACATTAAGATGGTATTTATTCGCAAATTCACAATTTGCCTTGCTTTCATAGCTTGTGCACTAAGTAATATTCACGCTCATGCGCAGTCTGCCTCAAGCTACCCTTCACGCCCAATCACCGTGATCGTCCCCTTCCCGCCTGGGGGACCTACTGATAGTTATGCACGCTTGGTTGCTTTAAAAATGCAAGAACGTTGGGGGCAGCCAGTGGTAGTTGAAAATAAACCTGGTGGTACAGGCATACTTGGGAATAATTTAGTCATCAAGGCCCCGCCCAATGGCTACACATTACTATTTACGTCAAATAGTGCGCATTTAATCAGCGCACTCCTGAAAAATCCAAAGCCATACGACTCGGTGAAAGACTTTACGCCGATCAGTATTGCTTTGAAATATCCCATGTATCTTTTGATCAATCCAAATGTCCCCGTCAAAACCGTACCGGAATTTATCGCTTACGCAAAAGCTAATAATGGCAAGTTAAATTACTCTAGTGTTGGATTAGGCAGTGGTGGTCACCTCGCTTGTGAGCTTTTTAATATAGCAGCCGGTACCAATATTACTCATGTCCCTTACAAGGGAGCTGCACCAGCGCAAACCTCGACAATTGCGGGAGAAACCCAGATGTTTTGCGATAGCGTTGGCAACTCCCAGCCCATGGTCGATGCTGGAAAACTCCGTGGCTTGGCTACTTTCTCAGATAAACGCGTACCCACTGTTGAGAACGTTCCAACATTGGGTGAGTTTGGTCTCACGGGCTTGTCTGCTTACATCTGGTTAGGGCTTCTAGGCCCACCAGGAATGCCAGTTGACATTTCAAACAAACTTAATGCAGAAATGTTACGCATCATGGCTTTACCAGATGTCAAGGAACGCGTACTAAAAGGCGGTAATGAAATTGTTGCTAATACTCAAGAGCAATTTATTAAAGACATGGGGCAAGAAATTGAGTTTTGGACCAAAATTATCAAGCAGAAAAATATTAAAGAAGATTGACTTTTTACCAATGTACTTTTTATCCGTCTTCAAATAGCTCTTGTAACAAAGTTACTCAACAGCCTACGAACTGCAAACCGATCGCACGAGGTATGACACGGTTTTCAATTCAGA